>NZ_JASCPK010000056.1:0-34264 GCF_029959385.1 Pseudomonas sp. PS01303 | reverse complement strand
CGACCCGATGCACACCTGCCAAACCCACCGCAAATCCCTATAGGAGCTGCCGAAGGCTGCGATCTTTTGATCTTGATTTAAAAACAGGATCAAAAGATCGCAGCCTTCGGCAGCTCCTACAGGGGTTATGTGTTTGGCAGGTAATGGATGTTCATCCCCATCGTCCCCGATTCTGGGGAATTGCGCCCTTTCCCCGCCTGCCGCGCTCAGCACTTCTCGAGCGCGAAAGCGCTCTACCCCGGCCCTCTCCCGCCCATTCACTGCACCTTGGCATGGAAGGTGTACAGGCCCTCTGCAACTGACCCATCCCCAAGGGGCAGGTACTTCGATAGAGGGATTAACTCATGCACCCTTTACTGTCCAAAACCGCGACCGTCCTGGTCGTGAGCGCCTTGGCCCAGGGCATCGCTCAGGCCGCTTTGTTTGCTGTAGATCCGGGCCCGTACACACCGGCCAGTGGCGGTTTCGCCAATTGGTATCAGGACACCCACGGTCGCACCCTCGATCTGTGCCTGTCGAAAGCACTCAGCTCGCGAGTGCCGAGCGCACCCGGCGCGCCGTCGTACATGTGCTCGCTGCTGCCGACCCCCGGCGTGTTTGACGACACCCAACCGATCGTCTTCCCGAGCAACTTTCCCGACGAAGCGTTCTGGTTCACCGGCGAAACCACCCTCGTCGACGCTGCACGCGGGATCGACCTGATCTACGTCAGCGCCGTCGAAGCCGCGTTCGCCGCCGAAGAGCCGGTGGAAGGTGATCAAGTCAGCTTCGCGCGAATCCGTATTCGCGTCGACGTGCCCACTGCGGGTACCTACGTCATCACCCACCCTTACGGCGTCGACGTGTTCAACATCGACACCCCCGGTCGCCGCGCAATCAACATGACCCGCGACATCGGCATCGGCACTCCGAAAACCTATGACGGCGCACTCAAGGGCGACATCGGCCCGTTCCTGCGCAGCGTCAACGGACCGTATACCGAGACCAATCCGCTGACCGGCGCCGCCGAACAATTCGTCGGCGACCCGAACCTTTCCGAAGCGGTGACGGGCAGTCCGTTCAACACCAATTTCGTGCGCATCGAAGGCCCGAATGGTCTGGATCTGCGTTCCACGACGTTTGCCGTCTCCGGCAAGTTGTCGACCGTCGTGCGGCCAACGCCGATGATCGCGCAGCGCAGCACTTACTCACGCAAGGCCGGCGACAGCGCACCGGTGGCGCAGCAAGACGTGTTCGTCCTCGCGCCGCCGGCACCGGGTACGGCGGCCGTCACCAGCAGCACGCCCGTGCTGAACATGACCGAAGCCAACAGCACCGGCAGCTGGTACGCGCAGTCCTCGGTCAACCCGACCTTGCCGACCACCTTGCAAGTGACCGCCGACAACCACTTGGCCATCGCCAGCAGCACGCCGACCACCCTGCCCATGGCCCTGACCGATCTGGTGGTGATCCAGAGCGCGCAATACAGCCTGAGCTCCGGCCAACTCACCGTGGTGGCCTCGACCAGCGACGAAACCTCGCCGCCACTACTTACCGCGACCTCCGGCAGCGGCGCCGCCATCGGTGCGCTCGGTGGCGACGGCGCGTTGAAAACCCTGGCCACCGGGATCTCGCCGATTCCACCGGCCAAGGTGCGCGTGACGTCGTCCAACGGCGGCAGCGACACCGAAGAAGTGGTCATCGTGCAATGAACGCTCACATGCCCAGATCCGCATCAGGAGGCATCATGAACAAGTGGCCACGCTTTGCGCTCAACGCGCTCGGGCTCGCTCTCTCGCTGACCGGCAGTGCCTATGCGCAACTCGCCGCCGTCGACCCCGGCCCCTACACCTTCGCCACCGGGAAATTCCCGATGTGGTATCAGGACGAAAACCAGCTGTCGATGGAGCTCTGCCAGTCGCGCGCCGCCAGCTCGCGAGTGGCGGCCAGCGTGCCACCGGCCTACATGTGCATCCTGCTCGCCGAGCCGGGTATCTACGATGATGCTCAGCCGATGATTTTCCCGGACAACTGGCCGCCGGAAGCGTTCTGGTTTCTGGCCGAAACCACCATCGCCAACAACGCCGCCGGTTACGGGATGGACGCCTACGTCGCCGGGATTGAAGCGGCGTTCGCCTCGGAAAATCCGGCCGATGGTGATCAGCAAAGCTTCGCGCGGATTCGCATCCGGGTGAACGTACCGCTTGCCGGCACCTACACCATCACTCACCCGTATGGTGTGGAAACGGTCAACGTCACCGCGCCTGGCCGGCGGGCGATCAACATCACTCGCGACATCGGCATCGGCGCACCGGGCAATTTCAGCGGTGCTGTCGGTGGTGCGATCGGCCCGTTCCTGCGCAGCGTCAACGGGCCGTACACCGAAGTGAACCCGGACACCGGCGCCACCGAAACTTTTGTTGGCGACCCGAACCTCAACGAAGCGGTCACCGGCAGCCCGTTGAACACCAACTTCGTGCGCATCACCGGGCCTGCCGGCACCATCCAGTCGAACGTGTTCAGCCTGTCCGGCAAAGTGCTCGACAACCGTCAGCAGACCCACGTCGACATCGACCGCGCGACCTATCGCCGCACCGCCGCTGGTGTGCGTGCCGAGGTGTTCGCCAAGGCTGACAGCAGCTCGACCCTGTGCTTCCGTGAAACCGTTGCGTTGCTGCCCGGCCCACCACAAACGCCGTGCCAGACCAATCTGCTGGGCGACAACAACGGTCTGTTCTTCGGCCATCGATTGGGCACCGGTGCTGTCCCTCCGGTAGTGGTCGTGACGGCCACCAACCCGACCGGAACCACTCGGCCAACGGCCGTATCGGCCAAGCTCACCGACGTGGTGAAAGTGCAGACCGCACGTTACAACTGGGCCAACCACAGCCTGCTGATCGAGGCCACTTCGAGCGATGAAGTGGCGATCCCGGACATGGTTGCCCAAGGCTACGGACGTTTGTCGAAGACAGGCACTCTGCAGCGCATTACCGTCGCCGACCTGACTCAGCCACCCGCTGCCGTGACGGTGAAATCCGCCGCCGGCGGCAGTGACACTGAGCCTGTTGTGGTGGTCGGCACTGCACCGAACACCGGTGAGAACCAGGCGCCAATCGCCAACGCCGATGCTGGCAGCACCAGTTTTGGTGTGCCGATCACCCTCAGCTTGCTGACCAACGACAGCGATCCCGATGGCGATAATCCACTGGGCATCACCGCGTTGACTCAACCGGCGGCCGGTCAAGGCACCGTCGCACTCAACGGCAGCACCTCGGTGGTCTACACCCCGCCAGCGGTGGTGAACGCGCCACTGACCACGACCTTCACCTACAAGGCGCAGGACGCCAAAGGTCTGGCCTCGGCCAACCCGGCGACCGTAACCATCACCGTCGCGCCAAACCAGGCACCGACCGCCGTCGCCGACAGCGTCGCCACTCTGGGCGTAGCGATCCCGATCAACGTGCTGGCCAACGACACCGATCCGGAAGGCAACGTGCCGCTGGCCGTCAACAGCCTGACCCAACCCGCCGCCGGACGCGGCACGGTCAGCAGCAACGGCACGGTGATCACCTACACCCCGCCCGCCACCGTCACCACGGCGTTCACCACGACCTTCACCTACATCGCTCGGGACAACTTCGGTGCCCTGTCGACGCCGGCCACAGTCACGGTGCAAGTGTCGCCACGGCCAGCGGCGGAAACCTTCGCCGTGACCGCATCGACGGTGCAGGCACGCTCCGGCGGACGCTTCAACTGGGACTTCACCGGCACCTCGTCAGTGACCACCGGCAACACCATCACCGTGCAGGTCACCACCCCGACCGGGCTGGTCACTCTTGGCACCACCACGGTGCCGTTGACCGGACGCTGGCGGCTGACGCTGAACAACACGACGGTGGTGCCATCGGCCAACCCGACCGCGACGATCCGCTCATCTCAGGGCACCGTGCGCACGGTCTCGGTGACCACGCTGTAAGCCAGATCCCCAGCCACTTTCGGGTGGCTGGGGCCCTTCAAATCGGTTAACGCCTGACAGGATGTAAGCCATGAACACGCCGACCGCCGCCCTGCTTTGCCTGCTTCTGCTGTGCAGCAGCGCGGGCGTGCGCTCCGACGACCTGATGGACAACGACGACCTGGCCCCGACCAGCAGCGACCTCGGCGAACTGCCCCCACCCGTGGGTCAGCAAGCGCTGATCGATCAACTCGGCCAAGCCAACGTCGCCCTGCTGCAACAGAACGGTCAGTCGCTGCTCGGGCAGATCGTGCAGTCGGGCAGCAATCAGGAGGCGTACATCCTGCAACAGGGCAGCGACCTGATGGCCCTGATCAACCAGAACGGTTCCGGCAACGCCGCCTCAATCACGCAAAACGGCAGCCACAACCGCGCGCAGATTTCGCAAAACGGCAACAACAACGACGCCAGCATCGAGCAGGCCGGCGCGGGGCTGCAAAGCGCCGTGACCCAGTCGGGCAACGGCATGAGCGTTTCGGTCAAGCAATACCGCTAAGCACTGCAAATCATCGGAGAGTTCAATCATGTTCAAACTGACGCCCCTCACCGCCGCCCTGCTGGTCATGATCAGTGCCCAGGCCATGGCCGACGACAGCCTGTCCAACCAGAACCAGGCCGGTACCGCCAACATCGCCGACGTGAAACAGACCCAGGCCCCGTTCAGCACGGCCACCCAGACGCAACTGGGCCAAGGCAACGACGCCGCCGCCGTGCAAGACCACGCCACCAGCGTGATCACCCAAGACGCAGTCGGCGACTACAACGCCGGCTACGCCGAACAACTTTACGAAGACAACGCCACCATCACCCAACAACAAGTCGGCGCCTTCAACACCGCCCACGCCAGCCAGTCGCTGGGCTTCGGCTCACCGAACAGCGCGCTGCAACAACAGCAAGGCAGCGGCAACTTCTCGTTCGTCTATCAGGACTCGCAGAACGGCAGCGAAGGCAAAACCTTCCAGTACGGCGACAGCAACGAAGCCAACATCGAGCAACTCTATGAAGGCAGCGGCAACAGCGCGGTGATCACCCAATTCGGCACCGCCAACTACGGCACCGCCGAGCAAGTCACCCACAACGGCGGCCAGATCGGCATCAACCAGGCCGGCGAAAACAACTACGCCTACGGCGACCAGCGCGACGGCACCGGCGGCAACATCACCATCAACCAGTTCGGCAACCTCAACGGCAGCGAAATCTGGCAAGACGCGCAACTGGCCAGTCAGGCGACCGTCAACCAATACGGCGACAGCAACGAAACCGTGGTCGACCAAAGCTTCGGCGAAAACAACACCGCCGCCGTCACCCAGGTCGGCAACACCAACGCGATCTACGCCGACCAGTTCGAATCGGTCAACTCGACCCTGGCGCTCTATCAGGTGGGTAATGGCAACGTCCACTTCACCTACCAAAGCGGCGACGGCCACGCCCTCAGCGCCACCTCCGTGGGCAACGACAACAAGGTCTACGCCAGCAACTGGAAAGGCCCGCAACTTGGTGGCCAATTCGGCAGCAACCAACGCGCGACCGTTACTCAAGCGGGCAATGGCAACATCGCCAGCTTCACTCAGGATGGTGTCGGACAAGTGATGACCACGCAGCAGACCGGGACGGGCAACAAGACCACGGTCAGCCAGGCGGAGTCGTATAACGAGCTGTATTTTGAACAGAACGGCAGCGACAACATTTTGATCTCCGATCAACGCGGCACTGGCAACCTGGTGCAAGGCTCTTCGAATGGCACCGGCAACAGTGCTGATTTCGATCAGTCAGGCTCGGGCAACCAAGCGTACACCGCGCAACTGTATGGCAGTGACAACCAGATCACGGTGAAGCAGGCAGACACCATGAACGTGGCGTATGTGACCCAGAGCGGCACGGGGAACATTGCCAATGTCGATCAGAGTGGGGTTACGCAGACGGCAAATATTCAGCAGTTCGGGTCGGCTAACCAGGCGACGGTTTTGCAGCAGTAGGGGTTGGGTGTTGATGGGCCGCGATTCTCTGGTGAGGGGGGTCGCGGTTTTTTTTGGCCTATGCAGGAGCTGCCAAAGGCTGCGATCTTTTGATTTTGCTATTGGAGATCAGAAGATCGCAGCCTTCGGCAGCTCATAGTCGATCAATCTGGCATTGAACGAATAATGTCGGCCAGATCATCCTTGGTTAATTCATTGGCCTTAATGGCGGCAGCGATATCTTTTTTGGAAAGCGGAAAACGCATGAAAACTTCTTTCAAAGTATCCGCATCCACATTTGCCAGCCAGAGTGGATCAATAAAAGAACCACCATACTCAGGCTTCATGGGCACTTCTTCGTGAGCAATCGCGCCTTTATGATTCAGATACACCACATAACGATCGTGACCTTCAGGAAAGCTTTTATCGTGGTAGAGCGTAGTGCCCAGAGGCAGGACATAGAAATTATCGTCGCCATTTGGACCTTCGATAAGCAACGGTTCTTTAGTTTTGATCATTTTCATATCGTGCCCCTTCGCAATATCATCAAAAATCAGAAAAGCCGAAAAAATCGCATTTACGGATAAAACTGCCACCAGCCAAAGGCCAAGTCGCCTATTTGTAAACATTTTTCTTATCATAAGGTGCCTCGGTATTCGCTTCGAGCATGGATTGCAAATCCGCTGGCATAAAAATTCCGTCCTGCGGACTACTTTGCGTACGCGCTGCCTGTCTTTCAATGAAAGAAAGACCTCGCATCTCATTATATTTCGCCGGATTATGCACAATTGGCTTACCCGAAACTTTTGCCCCTGCAATTGTTACCGTTGTGCAGTTATTCGTAGTTGGATGATAGTTTGAAGGCAGGACGTAACGTGCTGACGACGCTGTCTTTCTTCTCTGTTCTTTTTGTTGAGCGACAATGCCGTCGAAATGGGCAATAACAGCCTCAGCCTTAGCATTATCCAAAAAATAAACAAAACCAGTTGTTGTACGCCCCAAACTATTCTCACCAGAGATATACGTTTTGAAGGACGTCCAAACATTCAACACACCCTCCCCCTCGCTATCGAACGTTCCCCATGTTTTGCCATAACGACCAAAATCGTAGGTGATGTCTTTGCTACCAATCACCACGTGTAAAGCTGCGTGCCCGAAAGGATGCTCTTCTTTATCGCGGGTATAGGGACCACCAACCAGTATTTCCATATAGGCACCTGACACGACTACCTGATTAGTCTTTGTAGTTTTTCCTGATGCGCCTGTATTTTTTGCTGCCTGTGTGGTGCTGTTAGTTTTAGTAGGCTGAACCATTAAAGATGTTCCGTATCTTCAAGTTTCGGAAATTTTATGCTGCAACTCCCTCTAGGAATATTTGCAACATGCACAAAGCCATTTTCGTCAAGGACGCCAGTCATCAAGGTTCCATCCGGCAGCGTCAATTCATACGCCTCATTGGCGATGGGCTCATCTTTTTCGTTAAGCAACTGAAACTCGACAAAAGTCTTTTCTTTCAGAAACTGCGAGAAGAAGCTAGTGGAAGCGCCACCACCAGACTCACCGACGAAGGTGTCGGGTGATCCGGCAGTAATCGTCGCTCCGCATGCTGTTTGGGAGCCAACATGGGCAACGTCTTTTCCCAAACCGAAAACATGGGGAGCGCCCGTCGTTATGGGGTTGCTGCCGTGAAGAGGACAGGAATAGATATCTCCTACCAACGCCACGGGCATTGAATTAACAAAAATAGGACTTGATCCAGTGGAAATGTTTCCGCCGTGACTCCCTGGGTCTCCGAGCCTTGCGACTGGCTTTCCTGCCATCGTTTCTCTCCTTTGAATATTACAATCAACCGATGTTACCTGATCTTTGATGACTCCTGAACGGTCAAGGATTCATCGTTGTCAGATGCCTCAAGTGCCTCCTGCTTGCGCCGCACCCTTTCCATCAATGCCTCGATCTCTGCCATTACCTGCTCATGCGGAATGTTCGGACGCGGGTCATCGAGTGACTTCTGGACTTCGGCACGGAACCAGCGGTCGTAGCTGGCGGCCTGCTCTTCGTTTTCGAAATCTGCAATGGTTGTGGAAAACAGGGGATCCATGGTGCCTCCGGACTGAGGGTGAAAACGCGGTCTCTGTTCTTGATCGTTCCCACGCTCTGCGCGGGAATACCTCTCGGCACGCTCCGCGTTCCAAATTGCAAATTTGACGCAGAGCGTCAAGGGCTGCATTCCCACGCAGAGCGTGGGAACGATCAATCAGCCATCCTTCAACTCGACATGATCCAAGGCCTGGTTGACGGCCAGTTCTCCCAACATGACGACTTGAGCGATGCCCAGTGCTGTCTTGCGATGCGAGGTTTCCAGAGAGGCGGCGAAGTTGATGAGCATTTCGCTGGCCGAGCCGAGGGTTTCGCTGGCGTTGGCTAGCAGGGATTCGGTGTTGTACTTGGGGTTGGCGAGGTACATGGGTTCCGGCTCGTTGGCGCTGGACATGATGTGGGCGGCGGGATTGAGGTAGAAATCGAGGGCGCGGTCGGCGGCTTCGTGGAGTTTTTTGCTGTCGACTGAGGCGTAGGGGGATGTGGTGTTGGTGTCTGGTTCTGGGGGGTTGGGTGTTGGTTTTTTCATGGTGATTCTCTCTCATTGATAGTTGCAGCTGGCCCATTCGACTTCCAGGAAAAATGGGTGGCAGCTGTACGCAGGCTGGAAATCCGGGAGAGAGCAACCCGGCAGACACGAATGTCTCCCGCGCACAACCGCCATAACAGAGTGCACACAATGAAGTGCGCAAGCATACGTTATGAAAGGCGTATCTGCTCTCTCGTGTCTTCGGGTTTCCATGCCCGGTCGCTGAATTGGCAGCGACGAACACAGGCTAGAGACCGGACGTCCGACGGACAACCTGAAAACCTTGTGGGAAGGTTCCGCTGATTCAGACACTTCTTTAAACACACTTCAAATCGCAGCCCTCACCCTAGCCCTCTCCCGGAGGGAGAGGGAACTGACCGAGGTGTTTGGCAGAGGTACGCCGACGTGAAATACCGAGCTGAATTCAGGTTTTGAAGCGTTGAAGCAAGAGCCCCTCACCCTAGCCCTCTCCCGGAGGGAGAGGGAACTGACCGAGGTGTTTGGCAGAGGTACGCCGACGTGAAATACCGAGCTGAACTCAGATTTTGAAGCGTTGGAGCAAGAGCCCCTCACCCTAGCCCTCTCCCAGAGGGAGAGGGGACTGACCGAGTGGTTTGGTAGAGGTACGCCGACGTGCGATACCGCGTTGAACTCAGATTTTGAAAGGCCCAAAAATCGGCTCCCTCTCCCTCGGGAGAGGGCTGGGGTGAGGGGCAGCAACAACGCAAATCAAAAGCCGAACACCCGCGCGCTCTTCACCACTCAATAGGCCGAGTGTCAGCTCGCCTGCTCTTGATCTTGATCCACGGGCGACGTCGGAAGGCTGAGTGGAGGGATTGATCCGGGCGTGGGAGCGCAGCGACCGTTTGGCGCAGCCAAACACAGCGAGAGGAGGTGCAGCGAAGCAAACCGTAGGCGCTGCGCCCGGATCGATCCCGCAGCGAAGGAACCCCGAGCTTTAGCGAGCGGGCCGCACGTAGGAGCAAGCCTTTTGGGTTACCTTTTCGGCGTTTGGAAAAGGTGACCCGCCGTAAGGGCGGAACCCTAAGCAGCCGTTACCGCAGCAACGGATATGCACCCGGTCAACCAAAACCTGGTCGGCCCGAAGGCCGCCACGTTCACTCCGCCTCAGGATCAATCTTGTTCTGCGTCAAATACCGATTCAACACATCATCCTGCGAAGGCGTAGAAGCGTCCCCCGCCACCTGCCACAACCGCCGCTCAATCCCCTGCGCCACCATATGCCCCACCGCCGCCTCAATCGCCGACAACACACACAACTGCGCCGGCTCATTCGTGGTGTAGCCAACCTCCGCCTCAAGCAACTTCTTGAACTCGATAAACTTGAAAATCCCCGCACTGCGCGCCACCGAATAAATCGTCTTGCTGGTCATCACATTCGACAACACCTGCCCACTGCGCACATCCACCGCACGCAAGTTCACAGTCACCTGATCCACCCGATATTCCCGAGAAATATCAATCCCCAAATACCGCGCCCCTTCCCCACCGCTACGCACATTCGTGTCATACGCGATGATCCCACCCTCGAGCATCATATTTGCCGCCTGCAACGGCGGCAGCTCACCCTGAATATTCACCGGCGTATTCGGCTTCTTCTGCGACGCGCGAATAATCTTGCGCTCAGTCAACAGGTTCTGCAGCCCTTCCCGCTCCAGCACCACAAACCAGCCACTGGCCTGCATCGCGTCCATCAACATCGACGCAGCGCCCTGGGTCACGCTGGTGGAAAACGAACTCGCCGGCGTCGGCTTGTACTGCCCGGTCTGATCACGGAACCCGTACACCACCGCCATCAACCGGCCCTTGGGCCGCGGCATCTTCAGCAAGTCGTAATAAGTCGAGGCCCTGGGGGTCAGGGTCGGGGTTTCGGTGTCCTGCTCGGCCGACATCGGCTCACGCAGACTGCACCCTTGTAATGTCGCCAACAGCAGCCCTAACGCGATGATCTTTTTCATGTCCGTTCTCCCCGGAACCGTCAGCCCGTCATGGGTTGAGGCCGTTCACCTGAATTTCCGAAACCTCACCGGTCGCTCGATCGGTCACTTCAATGCTCAGTGCCCCGGAGTCGTCGATGACGTTGACGATAAAAGAGTCGGTGGACAGGCTCCCCGTGTTGCCGGTGGAGATGTTGTCCAGCAACTGCCCTAGCAGCCGCGATTGCAATTGACTGGTGAAACGCTCCAGCGCCGAGGTGCCGGCCACCGCCGAGCGACTCTTGATGTCCGGGTCGTCGTGATCGTTTTGCGCCTGCGCGTTGTTGAGCAACCAGGTGCCGTTGAGCGGGTTGCCGCCGAACGACGGGTTGACCGGCGTGTAGACCAGTTCAGTGGCCTGGACAGCGGCAGCGCTGGCGAGCCCGATCAACAACCCCGAGATCCACAATCCGCTGCGCCGTGAGAACGTTTTGCTGTTCATAGTTCGTCCTTCTCAAGGTCGGTGGTGTCCTGCAACAGAGCCTCCAGCTTGCGCTGGACAACCTGGCGTCGAACCCAGTCGGCGGCCGCGTAGGCCTCGTCCTTCAGTTCCACGGTATTCGGCGGCAGGAATCGCCGATAAACCAGGCGTTGCTGATATTCCACGGTCACCAGGCTGCCCCAGCGTGCGTCGGGACGCTCGCGCACCACCAGGTTGAAATCCATCGGGCTGGTGTCGCGCAGGCGTTCACTGAACGAGTAATAAAAGTCGTGGCCGATGTGCGAGATCGTGTCGTCGACGATGAAGCCCATCATTTCGTCTTCTTCACCGGCGCTGGCGCAGCACGCCGCAGCGGTAAAGATCAGCGCGCACCACCACTGACGAGTCATGGCTGCAACGCCTGCGGCAAATTCGACTGGCCTTTGGCCGGGCCATTAGTGCCGTCAAGAAAGGCTTTTTCGGCGACGAACTGCCAGTCCGAATAACGCTGCATGCCGTCGAAATCCGACCACTGCGTCGGGAAGTCCGCCTGCTTCAACGGCGGCTCGGTCGACGGGCTGTTGAGGCCGGTGATGCGTCCGTCAAAACCGCGTTGCAGCGCCCATTCACCCTGACCGATCGGATCGGGATAGAGCTGACGCAGGTGATGCTTGGCCTCAGGAAAACGCTGATCGTCGAGCAGGTCCACCAACTCTTTCGGGTACTGCGCCAGCCCCGGCGAGCTGCGGTAGTAGCTGCGCAGCGCCTGTGCGTATTGGGTGCCGACCCAGAGCAACTGACGCTCACGGTCCCGACGTGAAGCGGTCGACCACAACTCGCCGGCACTGGCCAAACCCATGCCCATCACCACAATCAGGAACAGCACGCCCAGGTAAGTGAAACCACCCTGCTGCGCACGGTTACCACTCGGAATACTGGCTGCCATCACGCGCCCTCCCGGTAGCACCGCTTTTGATGTCGGCCACTCCGCCAGCCACACCGTCCGGTGGCGCGATCAGTACCCACTGGTCTTTGCGTTCGGTGATCGGATCGAGAGGCGCATTGCGCAGGTAACGTTGTTCGATCAGTTGCTCGATGGAATCTGGATAACGCCCAGTGTCGCCGTAGAAGTGATCCAGCGCTTCGCGCATCGCCGACAGACTCTGGCGAAGGGTGGTTTCCTTCGACGCCTCGAGGCTGTTGAAGTAGCGCGGCAGCGCGATGGTCATCAGCGTGGCGATGATCGCCATCACCACCATCAGCTCCAGCAAGGTAAAACCTTTTTCCCGGCGCATGAGGTTCACCACTCGCGGTAGGCGATGCCGTTGAGGCCCTTGCCCCGGGCGTGGGAGTAGACGTCGAACACGTCCTCGCCATCGCGCGGGTTCTGAGCCGAACTGTTGTAGGCGCGCACGCCCCAACCCCCTTCATCATCACGTTTGGCCGGCACCAGCGGATCGCGCGGGATGCGGCGTAAAAAGTAGAACTTGGCGCCCTTCGCGCTGCGCACATCGCGCACGCCTTCGACCAGCACTTTCAGGTTCGGCGGGTAGCCGCTGCTGTTCAGCGACTTCTCGATGTAACCGGCATCGAACGCGCGTTTGTAGGCGTCGATGCCATCGCGAATCTGGTACAGCGCATTGCGCAATTCCTGCTCCTTGCCCCGCCGCACCAAGGTCTCGGTCAGCGGCGCGGCCATGCTCGCCAACAGGCCGATCAGGGCCAGCGTCACCACGACTTCGATCAGGGTGAAACCGCGTTGGGAGGCGTTCATGATCAAGGCTTCTCGACAGTGACGCGGGTGGTGGCCACGGCCGATTCACCGACGGCACGCGGCTGCGCGGCCGGCGACGGCATCACGTAGCTCTGCGAACGATCCGGCGCCTGGATGTGCATGCTGGTTTCGGTGCCGGTGGAGAACTCCATGTCCGACGGGCTCTGATACGGCAGGTTGCGCACGATCCGTGGAGTGATCGACAGCACCAGTTCGGATTTGCCGATGGTGTCCTTGTTGCTGCCAAACAAGCGGCCCAGTCCTGGAATGTCGCCGAGGCCCGGAATCTTGTTGCCGGTGGCGCCGTGGTCGTTGCGCACCAGCCCGGCGAGGATCTGCGTTTCGCCGTCGTGCAGGCGTAGCGAGGTCTGCGCGTTGCGGGTGTCGACCTGCACCGGGATCGTGCCCTGACGGGTCGGTTCCAGCGGCGTGGCGTTACTCACTTCCAGCGCGATCTTGATCGCCACTTCGTTGTTCAAATGCACGGTGGGCGTCACTTCGAGCTTCAGACCGACATCCAGATAGGTCACGCTTTCAGTGATCACCGGCCCCTGTGTCGACGGCACCGAGGTGGCGCTGATGATCGGCACGCGCTGACCAATGTGAATGCGCGCCTGCTCGCGGTTACTGACACGAATCACCGGGCTGGCGAGGGTGTTGATGTCGTTGTCCTGCGCGTTGATCTTCGCTTGCGGCGATGGGCCGATGGAGATGCGGTCAGAGTTGATGCCCTTGAGTTGCCCCAACAGCGTGACCGGCGAACCATCAGAGTTGACCACGCCGAAGGTGCTCGGCCATTGCAGGCCAAGGTCGAGAATGCGCTGGGTGGCGACTTCCATCACCTCCACTTCGAGCACCACTTCCGGGTTGGACTGATCCTGCGATTGCAGGAGTTTCTCGGCCATGCGCACGGCATCTTCGGTGTCGCGCATGGTCAGGGTATTGAGGCGTTCGTCAACGAACACGTCGCGGGTCTTGAGCATGGTTTTCACCATGTTCAGCGCGGTGTTGGCGTCGATGCTGGTCAGGTAGAAAGTGCGCATCACCAGTTCCTGGTAATCCTTCACTTTCTGCGGCGAATCCGGGTAGATCAGCAAGGTGTTTTCGTTCACCACTTTCTGGTGCAACTGGTTCTGTTGCAGCAGCAGGGTCACCGCGTCTTCGATGCGCACGTCACGCACGAAGATTGTGGCTTTCATGTCCGGGCGCAGGTCTTTGTCGAAGATAAAATTCAGACCAGCGACCTGCGACAGCACTTCGAAAATGGTCTTGAGGTTGGCGTCGCGAAATTCCAGGGTCACCGGGCGATCGAGCTTGGTGCGCAGTTGCGGATAGGCAATCACGTTGCGGCTCTGCACCAGACGAATGTTGCCTTGCAGCTCCAGCGCGCCGTCGTTGTTCGGGTCGAGTTCGAGGATCTGTTTGACCTGACGATCGGCGCCATAAATATCGCCGCGACGCAGGTCGCCACGGGCCAGCTCGAGTTTTTCGTCCATGCTGCGCAGGTAATCCATCTGCTTCAGGGCATCCTGAGCGCGGCGGTTGTTCGGCTCGATGGTCAGCACTCGTGCGTAAGCGATACGTGCCGAGGCGAAGTCGCGACGCGAGCGATCGGTGTCGCCGGAAGTCAGCAGCGCGGTGATCGCCTTGGCCCGGCCGCTGTTGAGCAGCAAGTGCAATTCGGTGTCGCGAGGATTTTCACGCAGACCTTCCTCGATCCGCGCCAGCCCCGCCTCGTACTGACCCTGCTCAATCAGGTCGGCGGCTTCCTTGTTGGCCACTTGTGCAGAACTGCACGCGGCCAGCCCGGCGCACAGGCCCAGGCTCATCAGCAAACGGGAACGGTTCATTGCGTACTCCCCACAGACAGGGTCTGCGACAAATGCAAAGGCAGGTAGACCAGACGCAATTCCACATCGGAAATGCCGGTGATCTTCCAGGTGTCGTCGATCACATCCCCGTTGCGCACGACGTAGATTTTTTCGCCGTTCTGCAAAAACACTTGCAGGTCGCTGCGGTCGTGCAGCCTGCCGACGAACTGAAACGGCACCGGTGGCAGGCTCGGGGCTTGCACCACTGTTGCGGGATTGACGGCAATTTCGGTGACCGTGGCCAGGGTCGGCGCGGCCTTCCAGCTCTTGGCGGCGAACAGATCACCGGCCGGGCTCAAGTCCTTGATCGGCGCCTCTTTGGCCTTGGCGATGCTGGTCGGCAGCGCACCACGGGTTTTCCCCGGTGTGGCGACGGCCACTTGTTTGGAATCGGCGTTTTCGCTCGGCGAGAAATACGCCGGTAACCACGCCAGCGCAGCGGCCACACCGAAGAACGCTACCCACCCTGTCACGCGCTTGGTATTCATCACGACCTCGACAGGAAAAGGGTCATACGGATCCGGCCATTGAGGTCGGTGTCGCCGATCTTTTTGCGTTGCAACTCGAGGTCTTCCACCACCACCGCCGGCAACTGACCGAGCAAGGCGTGCACAAAGCGGCGCAGTTGCGGGTAGCTGCCACGCACGGGAAGAAGGATCTGATAGCGCGCCAGATGGGTTTTCGGGTCGACGCCGAGCGCATATTCGCCACGCGCCAAAGTGATGTGCTCTTGGGCTGCGAGGGCGTAGATGCGGTCGATGGCGACGGTAGCCTGCGGCTGCGCCGGCAGTTTATTGCGGAAGTCGTCGAGCTGACGTTGCGGCACCACCGGCGGCGCAATGCTGCCGTCTTCAACCTTGGCCAGGTATTCGGTGGCTTCCTGAGTCTGTTGGCTCAAGTGCTGCAAGGATTGCCAGCCCGGCAGCAAACCAACGAGTGCCCAGGCCACGGCGACCAGCAGCAGCGCCAGTCCGGCCAGGCCCGGAATGCCGAGGCCTTGCAGGTATTCGTGGACGATCAGTCTAGGGATTCGCATCGCCCATCTCCCAAGTCGCCGACAGGTTGAATTGCACCGGTTTTTCCGGCGATTTGACGACGATTTCGTGGCTCAGCAGCGAGACGTCGGACAGCTCGTCGCTGGCTTCCAGACGTTTATGGAAGTCGAGCATCGCTTGCAGATCCCGCGCCTCGGCACTGATCCGCACCTGACCTTTGCGCGCATCCGGGGTCAGGCTCAGCAGTGCGACGTCATCGCGCGGCATCGCTTCGAGCATGGCGAACAGGCGTTCCCATGGGCGGCGCAGTTGCTGCGAGACTTTGCGCATCTCGGCGAGGTTCTGCGCTTGCTCGCGGGTTTCCGCCGGGCTCAGGGTGGACTTGGCGCCATTGTCGCCGGTGAGCTGACGCTGAGTGGTTTGCAGGTGGCCCTGTTGCTGTTCGGTGTGCGCGTCGAGGTGCTGTTGCACGCCGAAGCACAGCAGCGCCAGCAGCACTCCGCCGCCGAGCAAACTCCAACCCAACGGGCCGGAACGCGGCCGTGGCTGAAAATCGAGGTTAAGGGCGCGCATCTCAGGCCACCGCCCGGGACATGACGTACAAGCCGTCACGCACAGTCATCGAGGCGTCTTCAAGGGTGCGCAGTTGCACACCCGCCACGTCCGGATGCGCATCGAGGCGCGCCGGTGCATGCAGATAAACGTTGAACGCGCGTTCGCTGGTCGAGGCCTGCAGTTGCCGTTCGCGACCGATCAAGGCACTCAGCGCGGCATCGCTGTCGCTGCCGCCCACCGAACGCACGCCGGCCCAGCGCCCTTCCCTCGCCAGCAACAACACGCTGCGTTGCGGCTCGGCGACGACGAAGAGGAAGTCGCCGGCATCGAGGCTTTTGTCGAAACGGTTGAACGCCGCCATCAGGTACGGCTGCACCGAACGCAGACGCAAACCGCGACCGCTGACCAGCACCCGCAAGCGTTCAAGCAAGTCTTGCGGCAAAGCGCTGGCGATGCGGTCGTAACCGGCTGGCTCAGCAGACAGCACCAGACTCCACGGCTGGGTCGGCGCACCGAACAGGTCTTCGAAACACAGTTGGGCAAAGCCGCGCAGTTCTTCAGGGCTGCTGATCTGCGCGCTCCACGGCACCAGGCAGAAACGGCTGAAGTGCCCAGAGATGACCACGCTCAGTTCGGCACCGGCACCAGCGTGTTCACCGAGCAGGCGATCAAGGGTGTCCAGCGCCACCGCGTAGCTCTGGAAGCCTTCGTCGATGTAACCGACGCTGCCCAGCCACAGGGTGTCGCTGCCACGCCGCTGCCCCAAGCCAACACCGCTGGCGCCGAGCACGGCGACAAAACGCTCACGAGATAAATGTGACACGGTTGATCTCCTCCAGCGTGGTGCGACCTTGTTCCACCAGCTCCAGCGCCGATTCACGCAGCAGGCGCAAACCACGGGCGCAGGCCAGGGCTTTGATTTGTTTGATCGGTTGGCGCTCGACGATCATCTGGCGCAGTTCGTCGTCGAGATGCAGCAACTCGGCAATCGCCGTGCGCCCGCGATAGCCGCTGCCCCGGCAATGGCCGCAGCCCTTGCCGTGAACGAAGTGGTAATGGTCGACTTTCTGCGGATCGAGGCCGGATGCGCGCAGCTCTTCATCGCTCGGATTGACCGGCGCGCTGCAGCTGGCGCAGACCAAGCGAATCAGACGCTGGGCGAGAATCGCGTTGAGCGCCGAGACCAGGCTGTAGGGGTCGATTTCCATTTGGGTGAAGCGACCAATCACGTCGAAGACGTTGTTGGCGTGGATGGTGGTGAACACCAGGTGACCAGTGAGCGCCGATTGCACGGCGATCTGTGCGGTGTCCGGGTCACGGATTTCGCCGACCATGATTTTGTCCGGGTCGTGGCGCAGGATCGAGCGCAAGCCCCGGGCGAAGGTCAGGCCTTTTTTCTCGTTGACCGGGATTTGCAGCACCCCCGGCAATTGATATTCGACCGGGTCTTCGATGGTGATGATCTTGTCCACGCCATGGTTGATCTCGGTGATCATCGCGTACAGCGTGGTGGTCTTGCCGCTGCCAGTCGGGCCGGTGACCAGCACCATGCCGTAGGGTTCGGCAGCGAGGCGGCGTAACTGGCGCAGGGTTTCATCTTCAAAGCCCAGCGCCTGCAATTGCACGCCGCAGACCTTGTCGGCCAGATCCTGTTTGTCGAGCACCCGCAGCACCGCGTCTTCGCCGAAGATGCTCGGCATGATCGACACGCGAAAGTCGATCTGACGGCCACTGATGCCGATTTTGAAGCGACCGTCCTGGGGCACGCGTTTCTCGCCGATGTCCAGTTCGGCCATGACCTTGACCCGTGAGATCACCTGCTCGGAGAACTCGGCACCCTGGACTTTGCTGATGTTGTTGAGCACGCCGTCGATGCGGTACTTGATCACCAGACCGTTGCCGGTGGTGCCGAGGTGGATGTCGCTGGCGTGCATTTTCAGCGCGTCGTAGAGGGTCGAGTTGACCAGCTTCACCACGCTGCTGGCGTCTTCGCTGATGCTGGTCAGCGACAGGCTTTGCAGGGTATCGACTTCGTGGTGAGTGTCGCCTTGTGCGTTGAGCGATTCGACGGCGTGGAAGCTTTCTTCGTGGCGGGCCAGATAGGCTTTGAGGTCATCGGCGTGCACCAGATACAACGGCGCGCCGTGCAGGCAATCATCAATCCAGGCCAGCCGTGCCGGGTCGAAGGGATCGGCAAACACGCCGATGACTTCGTCGTTGTGGCGCAGCAGGATGAATTCACGTTTCAGGCATTGCGCGAGGGTGACCCGGTCAAACACCGGCGTCGCGGCAAACAGGCTGTCGGTGTCGAGCACCGGGTAATGCAGGGTGGCGCCGAGGGCTTGAATGAACGGCATCGCTGCCAGTTCGCACAACACGCCGAGCGCCTCAAGGACGCGTTCGCCGGAAGTGGCGGCCCGCGCCCGGGCCTGGGACAAGTGCTCGCTGGAAAAATGTTCACTGGAAAAATGCGCAGGGGCACTTTCGGCCGGCAGTGGTTCGACGACAACGGACAGACGTTCCATGGCTTGCTCTCCAACCGGGGCTCAGAGCCCTGTCGGCGCGGCAAACCTTGGCGGCAAGTGCCGGAACGTCTGATCGCGCCATTACTCCCCGGTGAGCATTTGATCGTCGTCCGGTGCCATGGCGTGCAACTGTCGTCGCCGATCCGCCAACACCCAACTGCCATCGTACAACTGCAACGGGAAGCTCTCGGTCCTGCTCTGGCGTCGTTCGACAAAGCCCTCGGAAGGGCTCGCACCGGGTTTCGCTTCACGCTTGATGCCAAGAAGGTCGCAGACCGCTCGGGCCAGTTCCGCCAATGGAAACGGTTTGAACAGGATGTGGCTGACCCCCAGTTGCCGCGCCCGCTCACAGACTTCAGCGGTCGGGTGACCCGTTATCAGCACAAAATGGCACGTCCTGTTCTGGCGGACTGCGTCGAGCACCTCAAAGCCTTCCATATCGGGCAAGCGGTAATCGAACACCAGCACGTCGGGGGCAAAGGTTTCGGCCAAACCGATAGCCGTCGCTCCGTCATGTGCAATCCGGACGTCCAGCCCCTGCGCCGACAGATAATCCTGAAGGTTTTGTGCAAGCAGCTGTTCGTCTTCGACAACCAGTACTTTGTTAACCAAGGTCGACTCCTTGAAACAGCAGGTCCGATGACCCCGCCCTGAGAGTGCGCCTTACCAGGGGTAACGCACACTTCATGCCAGGCTGAGTGCCGGTAATTTTATGTCTTCATGTCCTTGAAATTAATGACAATGCCCGCTCGTCCCGGTACCCCGTTCCCCAGAAACGGGGAAGCACCTGAATGGGCATCGAAGCCATTCCCCACTATTGGGGGGGAACCTTCAGTCGTCGTCAATTCGTTCGATCCTGTTCTGCACCCGTAATTGCGCGAGCACTTGGCGACGAGCCTGGGTCTGTTGCTGTCGGGCGAGCTGTGCCCTGACTGTGTCCAGCCCCTGTAAATCTGGGACATCGGCGGCCTCCAAGTGGTTCTGCAAATAAATCACATGCCAGCCGAACGGTGAACGCACCGGTTGGCTGGCGAGCGCTGCCCCGCTGATGATCGAGGCGCGCATTTGCATCAAGCGTAGACGCGCTGCGGCCACTGTGGCTGCATCGGCTTGCGCTGGCACGCGGATCAACAGTTGCCGGGGTTGCAAGGTGTTCGCGCGGATCAGCTCGGCGAAGACCTGCTGTGCGGCCAATTCGCGGCGGGTGTACTCGGTAAAGGAAACCTCGTCGAAACCGGCATCCTGCAAGCGACGCTGGAATTTATCCGGGCCACCGATGGCACTGCGCATCTGCTCGATCTGCTGACGCACCGCTTGCTCGTCAATCTGCACGCCACGTTTTTGCGATTCCTGCCAGAGCAATTCCTTGTCGATCAGCGTTTGCAGCGCAGCCTGTCGCAGCTGTTTATAGGCCTTGGGATTACGAATGCTCGCCACCGCGCGGCCCTGATCTTCGAGGTATTCGGCAAAGAAGCGCTCGAAGCGATAGCCGGAGATTTCCTCGCCATTGACCCGCGCCACCGCCGGTTCGTTGTTGGCCCAGACCGCCGGGAGCCAGCAGGATAGCAGCACTATCAGACTTGTGAGTTTCATGATCGGGGCCTCCGTTCAGGGGCTGGCAACAATCGGTTTGTAGGGTGCGACCAGATAAAAATGCTGATCTGGCAAATCCACGGTGACCACGTGCGCGCCGCTCAAGCCCAGGCGTCGACCGGGTCCGAAACTCAGGCGCGGGGTCAGGCCGGTGTCGAAGTCGTGCAGGCCTTCCAGCGCCGCCACCAGTTTTTCGCGGCTGGCGTCGCGGCCGGCCTGTTTCATGCCTTCGCTGAGCAGCAGCATCGAGGCGTAGGCGCCCACTTGCAGCACCGCATGCTGGGCGCCGAGGCCTTGGCCCTCGCGTAAAAGCGTCAGACCGATGCGTCCGGCCTGCGTCCAGTCGCTGGGCACGAACGGATAGGCGAGAAACACGCGACGGGTAAAGCCGCTGGGCACTTGCAGCAGATCACCGGCTACCTGGCTCGATGCCGCGAACAGGTACGGCACCTGCCCGGCGCCCTGCAGCCTCGTCGCCAGACGACTGAAACCACCGCCGCTGCCCAGATAAAACACCGAGCGCGAACCTAACGGCAGCGCCTCCGCCGCCGGGTCGTAGGCTTGCAGATGGACGTTCTGCCAGCCGTGATCCTGCAAATACTGACCGAGGTTTTGCGCGGCTTGCGTCTGCATCGGGTCAGCGGGATAAGCGATCAACGTCGGCCCTTGCAGCACGCGCAGGCTCGCCGTGGCGTAGTCGGCCAAGGCGATCAGTTGCTCGCGCAAACCGGGCAACGGCTCGAAAATCTGTGGACTGGCCTGCATCGAGCCGAGCAACGACAGCGCGCCGATCAGCGGCACGCCGGCCTGTTCCAGACGCGGGCCGAGTTCGCTGTCGAGGGCTGGCACCATCGGCGCGATCAGCGCAAACACCTGTTCCTGCTCGATCAATTGCTGCAAGGCCTGTTCGGCACTGGCGCGATCCGGGCCGGGATCGATTACCGTCAGGCGCAGTTGCCGACCGTGAATGCCGCCGGCCTGATTGATCCGCGCGACACTGCCGTTGAGCACCGCCGCAATCGTCATGCCCTCCTCGGCCAACGGGCCTTGGCTCGGCAATAACGTGCCGAGGTGCAAGGTCTCGGCGTCGAGGCCGGGGTCGCGCTCATCGGCCAGGCGCTTGAGATAAGCGGTGAGATTGCGCTGATCCTTCGTCGACAGCAGAAAGCGCGGCATGCTCGGGTCGAGGCGATTGTGGCCGGGATCGCGGCCCTGCTGAATCACCGTCGCCAGCGTGCTTTCTGTGTAGGCCGGATAACTGCGGCCGTTGACCTGCTGCTGGCCGTAAGTGCTGGTCAGTCGTGCCCAGTTCAGCGGCGGCGGACGTAAGCCGCCTTCGGGCCGACCGAGGCCGTCGGCGCCGTGACAGTTCGCGCACGGCAGGCTGGTGGCCGGCAGCAACACGTCCGCCGCGCCGACCCGCGCCATGATCGCCTCGCCGCTGGCTGACAGACCTTGACGGTACAGGCGTTTGCCCGCCGCCTCTTCCGAGGTCAGCGGCGCAGCATTCGCGCCGAGGCTGATGCCAGCGAGCAGGATCAGGGCGAGTACGCGGCAGCGTTTCATGGCGCGGGCTCAGCGACCGGCCACGGGCATTGTCAGCAACTGCAAGCGCTGGGCAATGGCGGCGGCCGGGGCGTCGGGGCGAATTTTGCTCCAGCGTTTGTTGGCGACATCGCCGACGATCAACTGCGTCGAGTGCTGCTCGGGCGTCGGCACGATCTGGCCGATGCGACTCAGCACCAGATCCATCTGCGCCTTGTCGCCGGTGAGAAAAAGCCAATGAGGGTCATCGGAACCCTGCTTCAAGGTGTAAGCCTTGAGCACCGCCGGCGTGTCACGCAGCGGGTCACTGGTAAGGGAAATGAAGGTGATGTCTTGCGCTTTGTCGCCCAGCAATTCGCGGACTTCCTTGAGCTTGCGGGTGATCAGCGGGCAGGCATCGTTGCAACTGGTGAAAATCACGTTGAGCAGGACGATGCGGTTTTGCAGGGCATCGCTGTAGAAGCGCAGGGTCTCGCCGTTCTGATCCTGCAACGGCGTGTCGGTGAACCAGGTTTTTGCGTCGTGCGTGCCTTTGGCCGGCGCGACTGCAACCGTTGTCGGTGCTTCGGGGGCATGGCCTTCGTGGGCGAACGCGACGTTGCTGAAAATCCAGAAACACACGGTCAGGGAGATCCAGTCGAGCATTCTCATGGCTGTTGCTCCATGGCGATGGCGGTGTGTTTGGCGTGGGTGCGCAAGCCGCTGAGCTTCTCGACTTCCTTGGCCAGCAGCTCTGGATCGGTGAAGCCGTAGTAGCGCATCCAGTGGCGATTGTTGCCGTCGCCGACGAGGATCAACGGCTGATGATTCTTGAAATCACCGCTGAAACTGCCGAGGCCTTTGAGGGTTTCATTGATCGATTGAGGCGAGCCGGTCAGCCAGCTCCAGCCCGGGCCGCGCTGAAAAGTGCGGGCGTAATCCTGCAGGCGTTTCGGTTCATCGCGTTGCGGGTCGATGCTGATCGAGACCAGTTGCACTTCCTTACCGACCCGCGCGCCGAGCTGTTTCTGCACCTTGCCCATGATCGACGAGACCACCGGGCACACCGTCGTGCAACTGGTGTAGATGAAACTCATGACGACAATTTTGCCCTGCACCAGGTCTTGTTCCAGACGCACGGTTTTGCCGGTCTGGTCGAGCAGCGGCACGTTGGCGAACTTGACCTGGGTGTGTTCTTGCGTGCTGCTGGCGGGGGCTTTGTGCCCGGCGTGTTCGTCTGCCGAGTGGGCGTTGGCGTGTTGAACGCCGAGGCTCAACAGGCACAGGGTCAGCAGGCCAGTGGATGCAAATCGGTTCATGTCGAAACTCCTCTTCAACGGGCCTGGCCGGGGGTGACCCGAACACTGGCAAAGGTCTTGTCATCGAAACCGGCGCCCAGCGAGGCGGCGCGCACATGCAGGTACCAGGCGCCGCTGCGGTCGAGGCTGATCGGCGCTTCATACACGCCGTCGGCGACTTCCAGTGCCGCGACTTCACGCGGGTGTGAAGTGGGCGCGAGGTAGTAGCGCAGCTGCACGTCTTTAACGCCGCTGCGCTGGGTTTTGTCTTTGCCTTGAACGATGCGGAAGCGCACGACATACGGGTCGTTGAGCGCCACGGCAGTCTTGTCGAGGAGGAACTCGACTTTCGGCTGGCCGAGGTGTTTTTGCGGTTTGCCGTCAGAATCAATCTGCGCGGTAAAGCAGTGAATGATGTTCGGTTGGTTGAGCAGAAACGCCACGTCGAAACGCCCCGCTGCCGGCAGTTTCACCCGCGCGCTGTACAGGCCCGGCGAAACTTCACGCAGACTGCGGTCGATGACCATCGCGGCGCGGGCGATCTGGCCACGGTTGGGGTAACCGGACATCGGCGCGTTCATGCCTTCGGCGTAGAAGTAGGTGGTGTTGTCGACCGGGTTGACCACGAACACTGCGTTGTCGTCGCGTGAGACGGCGAGGCTGGAGGCCAGCGGCAAGTCACCGGCCAGGCGCGGTGCTTGCGGGCCGGCTTCGAAACCCTGGCTGATCGGCTGGCGACCTTCGCCGAGCGAGGACAGGTTGATCATGGTGACTTTCGGTGAAGCGAGTCCGCGGATGTAGGCGTAGGCCTGGGTGAACACCACTTGGTAGGGTTCGGCGCTGACCTCCAGATCATGGATGGCGCTGTTGGTCGCGGCATCGATGACGCTGGCGCGGTTTTCCACGGTATTCAGGACCACACCGAAGCGGCCGTCGGCGCTGAAGCCCATCGGGCCGAGGCCTTGTTGCAGTTTGAGCACCCGGCGGATGGCGTGGGTGCTTGCGTCGATCACGGTGACGGTGCCGTCCTTGCCATCGGCGACGTAGACGGCACCGGACAATGCCGAATAGGCGACGGATAACGGGTGGGAGCCGGTTTTGATCTGCTCGACGATGTTCAGAGTGGCGATGTCGATCACGCTGACGGTGCCGTCGTCGCGGTTGCTGACGAAGGCGAAGCGGCTGTCTTTGCTGAAGGTGATTTCGTGGTGGCCGCGACCGGTCTGTAAATGTTTGAGGGGTTTGAGGCTTTGGGCGTCGATCACGGTGACGCCGGAGTCTTCGGTTTTGCTCGCGTTGTTGCCGACCCAGAGCAGGCGTTCGTCCGGTTGCAGGGCGACGCGAAACGGTTGGCTGCCGGCGCTGATCGAGTCGATGACTTTGAATTGTTCGCTGTCGATGACGGCGATTTCCCCGGCAGTCGGCATGGAAACGAAGACGCGTTTGTTGTCTTTGGGCGTGACCCAATCCATCGGCGGCTGCTTGAGCTCGATCCGCGCGAGGGTGCTGGTGATGCCGCCGACTGATACCGATGGATCGACCACGGCGATGCTCGCGTCGCGGTTCATCACCAGCAGGAAATAGCTGTTGAGGTCGAGCAACGGCCGCGCGCCGATGTTGGATTTGAGGAACACGCCGACCCGGGCTTTGCAGCTCTGGTCACGGCCTTGGGCCTTATCGGCAGCGAGGGTTTGCGGATCGACCCAGGCACCCGGGGCCACGCCGGACAGAGGCTGGCCGGATGCGCTGTCGCTGATGCGGAACTGCACATCGGCGAACTCGCCTTCACGCAGTTTGCCGTCGGCGGCCATTGGCTTGAGATCGAAATCCACCGCCACGCCATCACGGTTCAGCGTCTGCCCCGCGCCGGTCTGCGCCAGCGCAATCTCACTCAGCGTCAACAACGCCCCGGCCATGGCCAGCGTGCAGATACCGATGATGTTGATGATCCTGTTCATCTTTCACTCCCCTACGCATTCCAGCCAAACGACGCGATCCCCGTGGGAGCGAGCCTGCTCGCGAAAGCAATCTGCCAGCCACCCCACCTGTTGCCTGTGCCGACCGCTTCGCGAGCAGGCTCACTCCTACAGGGGATTTGCATGCATCCCGCCAACCTCACTGCCAACCGCAGATCCTTGTAGGAGTGAGCCTGCTCGCGATGGCGTCATCCGCCCCACCATCGAAAACCGAGTTGCCCCAATCGCGAGCAGGCGAAGGCCTACAGGGGATTTGCATGCATCCCGCCAAGCTAACTGCCAACCGCAGACCCTGTGGGAGCGAGCTTGCTCGCGAAAGCAATCTGCCAGCCACCACACCTGTTGCCTGTGCCGCCCTCTTCGCGAGCAAGCCCGCTCCCACATGGGATTTGCATCCACGGGGATATTGGCGTCGCGTCTACTGCCCCTGCGGCGCCGGTTCGGGTTCGTTGGTCACGCGCAGCAGTCCCCATAATCCGGAGGTGTTGCCGTAGGCGGCGTAGTCGCGGAACAGGTAGTCGCCGGGGATCGCATTGCTGCCGCCGGCGCTCGGGATCATGAAGCTGAAGTGCGCGGCCGGCAGGATGCTTTCGTGGGCGCCGATGTACATCGACATCGGGTTGTAGCCGAAGCGCACCGAGCCCACGCCCGGCGAGCCCATCGGATAACCACCGACATCGCTCTTCTCGGCCTGGAACGGGTTCACCGACCAGACGTGCCCGTCGAGCTGGAACGTGGTGCCGCGACTGCCACCGCTCGGCATCAGAATATGCGTACGGAACGGCTGCCCCGGTTTGGCATAGAGCACCGGCGTTTGCGGATCGCCACCGACCAGTGCATTGCTGTAGGCCATGTGCGCATTGACCATGTCGCCATAACCCGCGCCATCGGCGTGACCAAACGGCGCGTCCGGGGCGAGGCCGAAGCGATACCACAGCGGCTCGGTCTTGTAGTTGATCGCCATGCTCGAGTTGTCCTGCGGATCGGTCGGCACGCCGAAGCCTTCAGCAGCAATCCCCTCCACCGGCCGACCATTGGCCCAACGGGTGTTCAACGCCTTGTGCCAGACCATCGCGAAGTCGCGGTAGCTGGTCTGCCCGGGCGCCGTAACCGTGGCGTTGACCTTGCGTGCATCGTCGACCCAGGTTGCGCCGATCGGCAGAATGCTCATCGCTCCGCCAAGGCCTTTTTGTGGCTGCTTGATCACGTCCGCCGGGGTGAAATTCAAGCCGCCGAACTCCACCGCCGTGGCATTGATGTTGTCGACGCTGCGGCCCAGTTGAGTCACCGGTTTGCCTTCACGCTCCAAATGCCCGGCGTAGTACTGATAGGTACGCGTCGGGTACGCGCCGCTGTTGCCAACGCGCGGTGGCACGGTCTGGATCGGGTTGGCACCGACGTTGGCGCCGTCGGATTTGGTGATGTCATACGCCAGCAATTGCGCGTGCAGGCCGACGTGGCTGGACGGCCGCATCAGGTTGTTGCTGAACGTGGTCGAACCCAGACCGCTGTTACGATCACGCTTGACCATGCCCTGCATCACCGCCGTCTGGGTCAGATCCGGCATCACGCTCGGCAGACGGTTTTCCAGGGTGATGTTGATGCAATCCCCTGCCGCCGCACGCAGTACCAGCGGTTCAACCGGGATGCCGGGTTTCAGCTTGCCGCTGAGCGGATCCAGATCGGATTTACGCACATACAGAATCGCGGTCGGGTCATGCAGCGGCCCACTCTGCCCGCCAATCGTAATGGTCTCGCCATCCTCCGGATCGGTCACGGTGACTTGTGGAATGCTCACCGTGCGCGAGTTCAGCACCAGGGTGCCACCCGCCGGATTCAGCGGCCCGCCGACATGCTGACCAAGCCCTTGCGGATCGCCAATGGTCAGGCCCAGCGCATTGCCGAGGATGTCATTGGCCAGCGCCGCGACCACTTCATAGTTGCGCTGTACCGTCGGCCGCGTGCCGATGCCATTGGGGTTGGCGCTGATCCGCGGGCAACTGCCCTCGAACGCCACGGTGTTGCGCATGCCCGCCGGATTCGGGTTGTTGGGGATGGCATACAGGTCGTTGCGTTTAGCGGTGTAGTTACGCATCACGCCCCAGATACCGCTCCAGTAGCCTTCGATCGAAGCGTCCATCGAGTACAAATAGTCGCCCGTGGTCGCAGCGGAACTGGAGAGCATCGACACCGGCGCTATGAAGCCCATCTGCTCGGAGATGCCGATCATTTGCGAGGCGCGCCAGCCGGAGTTGGAGCTGTTGCCGAACCCGGAACCGCTCTGCAGCCATTTCACGCCGTGCAGGGTGACGTTGTGCTCTTCTTCATGGCCGCCGGCATGCACCCGCAGCCGCACGTTGTCGCCGGTGTAAGTACGCAGCATCGGCGTAAACGGGTCGCCAGGTTCAGCGCCGCCCTTGTTGATGTGCGGCGGGAACAGCGTGGTGCCGCCGGTTGGCCCGGTCGCGGCGGTGAGCAGATTCGGCGCCAGGTTCATCGCCGGAATTGCGCGGTCGGTACGGCTTTGCATGGCGAACGACAGATCGCCGCCGAGGCCATCAGCCTGCATGCCGCGCTTGCCGTCCGGGCCGACCTTGTTCGGATCGTAAACGCGCAGGGCCAGCGGTTCGTTGCGATAGTTGACGACGAACATGCCCGGATCATCCACCGAGATCGCCTGCGGACATGGCCGGCTCGGGCAGCCCGGCACCTGACCGCCCTGCACTTCCAGCACGCCTTCGAGCAGGTTGCTAGCGTTGTTGCGCACTGTCGGATTGATCGCATAGCGGAAGCTGTCGGCAGTCGCCGGGAACGCTTGCGCATTGGGCACACCGTTGGGGCCGGCACCGACATAGACGCCGGCCTCATAGGCGTGCTGGAAGTCGCTGTATTCGAGGAAGAACTCGCGGAAGCTGTCGTTCTTGCCGTCGCCATCGAGGTCGCCGGTATTGATCACCGCTTGCCACGAGGTCGGGCCGCCGTCCTGACGCGCGCCGCTGTATAGAGGCTCGCCGGTTTCCGCATGGAACCAGGTCGAACCGGCCGGTTCCGCCAACACGGTGGCGTACAGACCAATCTGCTGATGCGTCGATGGGCCCAGGTGGTCGTGAGTGAAAATGGTGCCGAGGCCACGATCGACGCCTTTGATGTTCACCACCGGATCAACGAACCAACGCTGCATCGCCGTGCGCGCACCGAGCCAATCGGCGCGGCCGTACTGGCCGAAGAACGGATGGTTTTTGGCTTTCGGGCACGCCTGTGTGCCGTCGCGCGGATCGGTGGCGGCGCACTGGTTGAACTCGCGGATCGCGTGAATGCGTTCCTGCACGGCGCCCGGCGAGAGCACGCCGTCCTCGTAGTTCCAGCCATTGGACGAGCCGTCCGCCGAGGTCAGATCCCACTTCGGCAGGTGAATATGCTGACCGATCACATCGGTCGGCGTGCGCACCTGATAGTCGTCCATCTCGTAAGTGGCCGGCACCAGGTTGGTTTGCTGGTATTGCACGCAATCGAAGGTGTTCATGCGCATCACCAGCGGTTCTGGCGGACGCTGCTTGGTGATCACCGGCCAGGCGTCTTCCCACAGCGCCAGAATGCGCGCCTGCGGGAAGTGATAACCGACCTTGTTGTACACCGCGTCGAACTGAATATTGGCGGCTTTGTAGATCCGAGGACGGTCGGCGGTGAAGCTTGAAGCGCCGACAAAGGACATGCCGTCGATGCGATCACCGCTGGCAAACTCACCGCTGCCGGCGCTGCTGGTCAGGCGCTTTTGCCGATCGTCCATGCACGGTTCGTAGTACGGCGCGCCGGCCATTGGCAAGGCACCGTTGGTACGGAATGCCTTGGCCACCACTTGATTGCCGGGCAGCAAGGCATAGCTTGGGTGATCTTTTTTCGCGTGGAAGGCCATTGCCGCTTGTTCGACTTCGGTGCCTTCTTCCGGCAGGTAAATCGGTTTGGCGCGGGTGACTTCCTTGGAGAAATCCAGCGAAGTGGTCACGGTGTGCGCTTCGCCACCGGCCGAGACGCCGTCGAGTGTATGCCGCTGCAAGCCACCGTCCCAACCACCGGACTGCGCCGGGTCAAGGTTGGCCCACAGCGCTTTGCCGCTGGCCTTGAGCGATTGCGCGGTAGCGGCGTCGAGCATGTCCAGCGGCGGGGTTGGTGGACGTTGGCCCACCGAGCTTTCCATGCCACCGATCCAGAATGGATAGCCCGGGTTTTTCAGGCTGCCGTCGGCATTACGGTTGGCTTCGCTGCGATCAACCAACGCCAGCGAACCGATGGCTTGACCACCGGCGTTGCCGCCATGGTGCTCGCCGTCGTCATCGCCCTCTTCTTCATCCTCATCGTCATCATTGCCGGCGATCAGGGTTTCACCGATTTTCGGCACGACCACGACTTTGCCCGGCATCGGCGCCATGGCTTTGCCAGGCAGCGGCACTATCGCCGGAATCGGTGTACCGGCAACGATTTCGCCGTCCGGCAAGGCGCGCGCGCCGGTCGCTGGTTTACCGCTGCGCAGGGCAAACGGTTCGCTGTGATAACCGTCGGCGCCCTGCTGCGAAACGTCGAGTCGAGTGCCCTCTTCAAACACATCGTGCACCCGCCACATGGCCCACATGCCTTGGGCAAAATGTGGATAGAAATGGCAGTGATAGATCGCATCGCCGGCCACGCGGTTGCGGTTGCCCGAACCACCGTTGGCGATTTCATAGGTGTAACCGGCACCCGGGCCAATACCCTGGGCATCGACGTAATCGGAATTGTCGTCGTTGGGGTTGAACAGCCACTGATGGCCGTGCAAGTGGAAGATGTGCTGCTCATGACCATTGTGGGTGTTGCGGAATTTGACGAAGTCACCGATGTAGCTGTGGTTGACGTTCGACGGCTCCGACGGATACAGCGCCATGGTCGCTTTCACCCCGATCTGATCGGCGCGCGGTGTCTGGCCAGGGGCGATGTTTTCCAGCCCGGCGTTGGCCGGCACGTCGACCAGCATCGCCACGTCGCCGACGGTGTGCGAGCTGAGGAAGAATTCTTCGTAGGCGCACGACAGGCAATCGTGCATCGGCCCGACGCCCAAACGATTGGCGACCACTTCGGCGCCCATGCCGCCCGAGCCGTAGTTGATCATGAACGAATCGCGAGTCGGCTCCAGCACGTGGGCCATCACCGGATCAGCCCAATAGGCTGGAAACGCTTGAGTGGCGGCAGTTTCGTCCTGGAATTGCGAGGCGAAATCGCGGAACGCTTCCAGTCGATTAGGGATCGCCGGGTTGCGTTTTCCAACCGATTCCAGCGGATAAGTGCTGGGTGGGAAGCTGCCGTCGGCGTTGCTGCCCATGACAATTGCATCGCTTTCGCTGGAGATGATTTCATTGCCGTCGACCATGCCGATGATCGGCGTACCGGCCTTGCCTTCGCGCAGCCACGGTTCGCGCTGCGGGTAGCGCGCCTGATAGTCGACGATCGGTTGGCCGGTGGGTGCGCGGCCCGTGGTGGCCAGGCGCATTTCTTCTTCGGTGAGGGTATTGCGATAGGTACGACCGCCCTTGGGCAGGACGACCACCTGGCCGAACAAGCCATTGGCGACGTTGCCGGCCGCGCCCTCGCCACCAAAGGTTGCGCCACGGCTGCTGACGGCAAACGCGCCTTCACGCTCGGCGTACAGGGTGTAAGAACGGCTCGCACCCGGCGGTACCAAAGTGTTGGCGTTACGCCCGGTGAACGAGGAAATGTCATCGATGCTGTTTACCGCTTGCAGGCCATTGACCTGGAAACCGACATGCCGATCAGCGACTTGCTCATCGACTTTGAAGTCTTCAGCCGCGTTGGCGTTCTCGACGCCTTCCTCTTCTTCACCTTCATTCTCGAAGTGCTTGTTCGGGTTGGCCTGATAGTCGAGCAGGTTTTGCAGATTGATCGTCAGGCAATCACCCGCCGCCACGCGCAACACCAGTGGCCGTGGCCGCTTGTCCGGGCGCAGCGAAACCTTGCCCGGCACCGCTGAACCGCCGTAGGCCAGCGACATGTTGCGGTCATCCACCACGTCGCGGCGCAGGGCGAACATCATGCCGTTGATGTTCTGCGCACCGAGGCGGTTGAACATCAGCGGTTGATCGAAGGCGACGACGTTGGCCACCAGGTTGCGCTCGCATCGCACGGCCGCGCTGGCCAGTTCGACGCTGAGCATCGAGGCCAGAATCAGCAGCCAGTTGAACAGAGACGGAGCGTGATGAATGCCAGCCATGATCAGTAACCTCGTAGTGGGTGCTCTTGGGAACACTTCTCGACAAATGCCTCGGAGCAATCCGCGTGCCACAAAAAATTCGTTTACCGTTCAATCGGTTACTGCAGCGACTTGAGAATCCGGGGCATATTCCCCACCGCTTTGCCCCACTTTTCGGGGCTGCCGGGTTTGCCCCGAAAGTGGGGAAAACCGGGTTGGGGTCACAGCGGGGCGTCCATCGCCAAGCCCTGCAAACGTCGGTACTGGCGCAACACATTCGGCACGTAACGCTGGGTTTCAGCGAACGGCGGGATCACCCGGCCACGGCTGAGCACCGCGTCGGGCCCGGCGTTGTAGGCCGCCACGGCGAGTGCGATGTCGTTGTCGAAGAGGGTCATCAAACGCTTGAGGTATTTCGCGCCGCCCTGGATGTTGGCCTTGGGGTCGTAGACGTCGGTCACACCCAGTTCGCGCGCGGTGTCGGGCATCAATTGCATGAGCCCACCCGCGCCTTTGGGTGAGGTCGCGCCGGGGTTGTAATGCGACTCGGCGTTGATGACCGCGTGCAGCAGCGCTTCGGGTAACTGGTTGACTTTGGCGGCTGCCGAAACCAGTTCTGCGTAGGGCTGATTGGCGATCATTTGCGGCTGTTGATCGAGGCTGGCCACAGGCATTTCAGCCTCGTGGATCACCCGTTCGTAGGTGCGTCCGGGACGGTGAACGTTGGACAGTACATAGCTGCCCTTGGCGTCCACCGAGATAAATACATCGGCCTGCGCGGCGCCGCTGAGCAGCACACAACCGAGCAATCCGCTGGCGAGAAATTTCATGTCGGGCCTCCCCGGATCGACCCCGATAAATTGGGGGAAATGCCCCAATGGCCGATCACGTTTGAGCCATACGCAAGCACTGTGCCGACTATTGAGAGGCCCGTATTTCAAGGGTTTCGGCGTGTCGACCAGTTTTCAGTGAGGCTGAGCATGGCAATTGCATAAGCCCTTCAGGCGACACGGCTGCCACTCACGGGAGGTCATCATGAAGCTGCAATTTCGTCCGCGTGGCCAACGCGGTTTTACCCTGCTCGAATTGCTGGTGGTGCTGGTGGTGCTCGGTCTGTTGGCCGGGATCGTCGCGCCGAAATACTTCGCTCAACTCGGTCGCTCGGAAGTGAAAGTGGCCAAGGCGCAGATCGAAGGGCTGAGCAAAGCACTCGACTTGTATCGACTGGAAGTCGGTCACTACCCGTCCACCGAGCAGGGCTTGCAGGCCTTGGTCACCGCCCCGAGTGACGAGGCAAAATGGACCGGCCCGTACTTGCAGAAAAAGCTGCCGCAGGATCCGTGGGGGCGTAGTTACGCCTATCGCTATCCCGGCGAAAACAGCGAGTACGATTTGCTGTCGATGGGCAAGGACGGCCAGCCCGGTGGCGAAGGCGAAAACGCTGAAGTGACCAATTGGCAGTGAGCGGAGCGCGGCCCATGCGATTTCATCTGAAAGCGGTCGGCAAGGCTGGCGTGGTGTCCTTGAGCGTAGAGGCAGCGGGCGACAGCGAAGCGCGACGGATTGCCGAAGATCAGGGTCTGCGCGTGCTCAGTTCGCACGCCGACAAGCATTGGCGTTCGCTGCGATTGCGTCAGCGCGAGACCTTCAATCTGGTGTTGTTCAGCCAGGAACTGACCACGCTGCTCAACGCCGGCCTGCCGTTGATTGATGCGCTGGAAAGCCTCGCCGAAAAAGAATCCGCCCCCGCTGCCCGGAAAACCTTGAGTGAACTGGTGCGCCTGCTCTACGAGGGTAAATCGTTTTCGCAGGCGCTGGGCCAGTTGTCGGCGGTGTTCCCGCCGCTGTACGTGGCGCTGGTACAGTCCAGCGAGAAGACAGGCGCGGTCGGCGATGCGCTGGGCCGCTACGTCAGCTACCGCCAGCGTATGGACGAGGTGCGGCAGAAGATCATCAGCGCGTCGATCTACCCGATGCTGTTGTTGGTGGTCGGCGGCGGCGTGGTGTTGTTTTTGATGGGTTACGTGGTGCCGCGCTTCAGCCTGGTGTTTGAAGGTTTGGGCAATAACCTGCCGTGGCTGTCGCAGGTCTTGATGAGCAGTGGCATGTTTCTGCATGCGCATCAGGCGGAATTCTTTGGCGCGCTGGCGGCGATTGTCATCGCCCTCGCCGTCCTGCAAAAACAACCGGCGTTTCGTCGTGGGCTGGATCGGCTGGTGGAGAAACTGCCGGCCGTGCATCAGCGAATTTTCATGTATGAGCTGGCGCGGTTTTATCGTTCGCTGGGGATTCTGCTGCAAGGCGGGATTCCGCTGGTGACCGCCATGAGCATGGTGCGCGGCCTGCTCACTGTGGCCTCACGAACGCGGCTCGATCAGGCTTGCGAGCGGGTGCGCGAGGGGCAATCGTTGTCTACCGCGCTGGAGCTCAATCACCTGGTGACACCGGTGTCCCTGCGCCTGCTCCGCGCCGGCGAACAGTCCGGCAACCTCGGGCAGATGATGGAACGCAGCGCCGACTTCTACGATGAGGAAATCAGCCGCTGGCTGGAGTGGTTCGTGAAGCTGTTCGAACCGCTGCTGATGACCTTCATCGGCCTGCTCATCGGGGTCATCGTGATCCTGATGTACATCCCGATTTTCGAACTGGCGTCGAGTATTCACTGACCTCGGGAACGGGTCGAATCCCTGCAACAACGCACTCTCACGTTCCCAACAAGACCACAAAGACGGAGAACGATATGCACATTAAAAAGCTCGTGCTCGCAATGGCCATCGGCGCAGTTCTGTCGGCGTCCACGGTACTGATTCCGGACAGTTTGTCGGGGGTTTCCAGTGTTCAGGCCAAGGAAGGTGGGAGTGGTGGTGGAGGGAACGGCGGCGGACATGGCGGAGGGGGTGGTGGTAGCGGCGGTGGTGGCGG
>NZ_JASCPK010000055.1:0-34333 GCF_029959385.1 Pseudomonas sp. PS01303 | reverse complement strand
CGATAGCAGTGTGTCATTTAACGATGATGTTACTGACACAACGCCATCGCGAGCAGGCTCACTCCTACAGGGGTTATGCAGTGCGTTGGGCTTTCTCTTCTTCACCCAAACACGCCGCTGCGGTAAACAGCACGTCCGTCGACGAATTCAACGCCGTCTCCGCCGAATCCTGCAGCACACCAATAATGAAACCGACCGCCACCACCTGCATGGCAATCTCGCTCGGAATCCCAAACAGGCTGCACGCCAGCGGAATCAACAGCAGCGAACCACCCGCCACACCCGAAGCACCGCACGCACAAATCGCCGCGACCACGCTCAGCAGAATCGCTGTCGGAATGTCCACGGCAATGCCCAGTGTGTGCACCGCCGCCAGCGTCAGCACGGTAATGGTGATCGCTGCGCCGGCCATGTTGATGGTCGCGCCGAGCGGGATCGACACCGAATAGGTGTCTTCATGCAGGCCCAGACGCTTGCTCAATTCCAGATTGACCGGAATGTTCGCCGCCGAGCTGCGGGTGAAGAATGCGGTGATACCGCTTTCGCGCAGGCACATCAGGGTCAGCGGATACGGGTTGCGACGCAGTTTCCAGAACACGATCAGCGGGTTCATCACCAGCGCCACAAACAGCATGCAACCGAGCAGCACCGCCAGCAGGTGCGCATAACCGATCAGCGCGCCGAAACCCGAGGTCGCCAGCGTCGACGCCACCAGACCGAAAATACCCAGCGGTGCGAAGCGAATCACCACGCGCACGATCAAGGTCACGCCGTTGGACAAGTCACCGAGCACCTCGCGAGTAGTGTCGCCGGCATGACGAATCGCTACGCCCATGCCGATCGCCCAGGCCAGAATGCCGATGAAGTTGGCTTCGATCAGCGCCTTCACCGGGTTTTCCACCACGCTCAACAACAAGCTCTGCAGCACTTCACCAATACCGCCCGGCGCCGTCACCGCGACGTTTTCGGTGGACAGCACCAGATGCGATGGAAACGCCATGCTCGCGACCACAGCCACTACGGCGGCGGCGAAGGTGCCCAGCAAGTACAGGAACAGAATCGGGCGGATATGGGTTTCCTGACCGTGCTTGTGGTTGGCGATCGAGGCCATCACCAGCACGAACACCAGAATCGGTGCGACGGCTTTCAACGCCGAGACAAACACTTTGCCGATGAACGCTGTGTCTTTCGCGACTTCCGGGGCGAACAGCGCCAAAGCGATACCGGCGATCAGGCCGATGAGGATCTGCGCGACGAGGCTCAGGTTCTTCAGGCGTTGCAATAGAGAAGGGGAGGAAGCAGTCATAACGGCATCTCTGATTTTTTATAGGCGCAAGGTTGAGTGAACGCGCTGGCAAATTCGGGGGCAGACCAGCGTCACGAACCGAAAGGGTGAGGCGATATCAACGCCGTTAAACGGGCGGTTGATCAGGGGTGTACGTTTTTCAGGGCGCGGACTTTATCACAGCGTAGGCGTTATCCTTCAGGCGTGTGACGATCTGCCACCCGATTGGCGGGCAAAGTCGGCAGGTTTGTGCAAGTCACTGCGGACACACTCTGTTAAGATTGCGCATCCTAATTTTAATGTTCTGCCAGCGGGCCCTCGGGTCAACGCTGGTGTCGTCGTTTTGCTGGAGTTACCCATGCTGTTACCCATCCTTCTGTTGTCCGCCGCCGGTTTTACGGTGCTGACCACGGAATTCGTCATCGTCGGCTTGCTACCGGCGATCGCTCGCGACCTTGAGGTCAGCATTCCGCAGGCCGGGCTGCTGGTGACGTTGTTCGCCTTCACGGTGGCGCTGTTCGGGCCATTCCTCACCGCGTATTTCGCCCGATTTGAACGGCGCAAGTTGTTCATCAGCATCCTGATCATGTTCGGCATCGCCAACACCGTTGCAGCATTGGCGCCGAATATCTGGGTGATGGCGTTTGCCCGATTGATCCCGGCCCTTGGTTTGCCGGTGTTCTGGGCTTTGGCCAGTGAAACAGCGGTGGACATCGTCGGCCCGGATTTCGCCGGTCGCGCGATTGCCAAGATCGGTTTCGGCATCGTCTGCGCCACGGTATTCGGCATTCCGGTCGGCACGCTGATTTCCGATGCGTTCGGCTGGCGCAGCGCCTTCGGTATTCTCGCGGTGATCGCCTTTGCCAAGGCTTTGCTGCTGTTTGTGTACCTGCCGAAAACCAGCCTGCACCAGCATCAGGTCAGCTTCGCTTCGCAATTCAAGATCCTGCGCAGCCCGCTGATGATCGGCCATATCGCCCTGTCGATTCTGGTGTTCAGCGGCATGTTTACCGCTTACACCTATCTGGCTGACATCCTTGAGCGCCTCGCCGGTTTCAACGGCACTGTGGTCGGTTGGTGCTTGATGGGCTTTGGTGCGGTCGGGCTGATCGGCAACTCGCTGGGCGGTCGCGCAGTGGATAAGCACCCGCTGGGCGCGTCGGTGTTGTTCTGCGCATTCATGATTGCCGGCATGGTCTCGCTGGTGCCGAACATTCATTCGCCAGTGGGCCTGGCGGTGGCGATGGGTATTTGGGGTATTACCCAGGCAGCGTTGTTCCTGGTCAGCCATGTGCGCCTGATGAAAGCCGCACCAGAAGCACCGGCCTTTGCTGCCTCGTTGAACATTGCCGGGGCCAATCTGGGGATTGGCCTGGGCGCGATGGTCGGTGGCCGGGTTATCGACGGTGCAGGTCTGGGCTTTCTTGGCTTTGCGGCTGCCGGTTTCATCCTGCTCTCTGTGTTTCTGGCCATGGTGTTGATGACGCTGAAACCGCGCGAAGTCTGCGCCGAAGCGTCATAACGCGGTAAACAGCTCGCGCCGGGCACCTTCGGTAATCGCAACGATGCCGGGGTGCTTGACCTTGCGCTCCACCGAAATGGCGTAGAACGACTCGGTCACCGCGTCGGTCTGGCCAATCAACTCGACGCCGTATTGGCGCTTCACTTCATCGGCAATCACGCTCGGGCCAATAAAAATCCCGCTGCCGGATTGGCCGAAGGCCTGCATCAAGGCACTGTCATCAAACTCCCCAACGATTTGCGGCTGAATCTGCTGCTCGGCAAACCAGCGTTGCAAACGGCTGCGCACCACGGTTTCGGCGCCGGGAATCAATAGCGGCGCACCGTGCAGGCTGCGCGGGAAATCCTGACCGTACTTCGCCGCCAGTTCGGCGGTGGCGAAGAAACTGATCCCGCATTCCCCCAGCTTTTGGCTGTAGCCCTTGATGTCGAGGTGCGAGGGCATCGGGCTGTCGGAAATCACCAGATCCAGACGCTGGATCGCCAGGTCGGCGAGCAAACGTTCGAGTTTGTCCTCACGGCAGGTGATGCGCAGCGGCTCGTTGAGCTCCATGGTCGGCGCGATCAGGCGATAAACGATGGATTTCGGCACCACGTCCGCCACGCCGACGCGGAACAGAATCTGCTGTTCGTTGGGCTGCGCGCGCAGCATCAGCTCCAGTTCGCCGCCGAGTTGAAACATCTGCTCGGCGTAGGGCAGGGCCTGGCGCCCGGCTTCGGTCAACTCCAGTTGACGACCCACGCGCCGAAACAACTCTATGCCGTAGGTTTGTTCGAGCAGGGAAATCTGCCCGCTGATGGTCTGCGGCGTCAGGTTCAGTTGCTCGCACGCACGCACGATGCTGCCGGTCTTGGCCACGACCCAGAAGTAATGCAGTTGTCGGTAATTGAGCATCCGCCGCGCCCCCCCGTGTAGGAGCTGCCGAAGGCTGCGATCTTCTGATCTTGCTCTTAAAAAAACATCAAAGGATCGCAGCCTGCGGCAGCTCCTACATTGAATAGTGTGTGAGTTCGTAAAAACCGAAGTATAGCCGCTAAAAATACGAATTTTCCTGAAGTGTTCACCTCCCTAGAATGCCCAGCCATCGACGGCCGGTCTGTGAGCCTGTCTGTTCATTCGAAGGAAGCCTCATGAAATTCAAAAGCACTGCACTGTTGATTGCGTCTTTACTGGTTCTGGCCGGTTGCGACCAAGCCGAAAAAAGCGCTCAGCAACTGATGGGCAAAGCCGCCGAAAGCGCCAAACAGGCGATCGACGACACCCATAAAGCTGCCGAGCAAGCGCTCAGCGATGCCACCGGCGGGCTGATCGAGAAAAAACCAACCCCGGAAAAAGACTCGGACGAATCCGAATCTTCCTCCAAGACCATCTAATTTAGTCACACGAAGAGTCAGGACTGACCCATGGAATATTTGTTAGAACTCGCCGCCAGCCCGACCGCCTGGGTTGCTTTGGCCACACTGGTGGTGATGGAAATCGTGCTCGGCATCGATAACCTGATCTTTATTTCGATCCTGACCAACAAGCTGCCTAAGCAGTACCAGCAGAAGGCCCGCCGTATCGGTATCGGCATGGCGTTGATCCTGCGCCTGGCGCTGTTGAGCACCATCGCGTTTATCGTGCAGTTGACGGAACCTGTGATCGACATCCTCGGCCAGGCCTTCTCCTGGAAGGACATGATCCTGATCGCCGGTGGTCTGTTCCTGGTCTGGAAAGCCACGACCGAGATCCATCACAGCATGGATCCGGCTCCGGAAGATCCAAAGTCGGCCACGTCGACCGTGACTCTGGGCTTTGCTGCTGCGATTGGTCAGATCCTGTTGCTCGACATGGTGTTCTCGATCGACAGCATCATTACCGCGGTCGGCATGACCGAACATTTGCCGATCATGATCATCGCGGTGGTGGTATCGGTGCTGGTGATGTTGCTGGCGGCTGATCCGCTGGCCAAGTTCATCAACGATAACCCGACTGTGGTGATGTTGGCCCTAGGCTTCCTGATCATGATCGGTATGACCCTGATCGCCGAAGGCTTCGGCGCTCACGTACCGAAAGGTTATGTGTACGCGGCCATGGCGTTCTCGGCGGGTATTGAGGTGTTGAACATGTTGTCGCGTCGTGCCAAGCAGAAGAAACTTGCTGCGCAGGCTTAAACGCCAGAAGTGAAAAACCGCCTGGGCTCTCGGAGCGCAGGCGGTTTTTTTTCGGCTCGGATTCTGTGGATGAAGCGTTGATCGAGCCCCTCACCCCAGCCCTCTCCCGAAGGAGAGGGGGCCGATTTGGGTGGCTTCAAAACCTGAGTTCAACGAGATATTTCAGGTCGGCACACCTCTCGCAAACAACTCGGTCAGTCCCCTCTCCCTCCGGGAGAGGGCCAGGGTGAGGGGCTTTTTCGGCGACCTAATGCGCCGTAGCGTGCCGAACACTCTGCTTCTCGGCTTTCTCAACCTTCGCAAGCTCAACCGGATGATGGTGCCGCCGCGAAATCCGCAACACCCCCCACAGCATGGCCGCCGCCACGGCCAGCCAACCGGCAATCAACATCACAATGGTCATGGTCAGGCTCATCAGTGCCTCCTCTTTGCCCTGCGTCGGGCTCACACTTTTTCAATTCGCTCTGTTTCACTGACAGTCTAGTTGCCCGGGTGTTACACGCTATTGACCAAAGGTCGGTGATGACCAATCAGTTTGCTCTATGCAATCGCAGCCCCTGCGGTTTAAGGCTATACCGCAGCGGTTTGCCGCCCTATGATCGGTGACCTTGCCGGAACACGATGACCGGCGTCTGAACAGAGAGCAACGATGGTGCAGGTATTTTCTCGAGTGTGTGCGGCGCTGTTGGTGGCTGGCTGCGTGGCTGCATTGACGGGGTGTGCGGGCAGTGTGGCGCCGGAGGTCAAGCGCTTGCCGGAGCGTGTCGAACTCAGTGGCAGGTTCTATCGGGGGCAGGCCTTCCAGAGCGGGCCGCAGGTATTGGCCAGTCTGCTATCGCAGCAGGGCGTAGTGATCACCCCGGGTTTGCTGGAAAAACCGTTGCATGTGCCGGGCGCTGAAGACAAGTTGCAGCAGAACATTCAAAACCTTGCCCGTGAATACGGCATGGTCGTCTATCCGCTGGACAGCAATCTGCCGGCGCTGCTGACTCAGGTGGCGGCCGGTTACCCGGTAATGGTGCGTTTTAGCGAAGGCTCGGCGTTCTGGGCGGAACCGCGTTACGCGATCCTTTCCGGCTACGATCGCAATAAACAGAAAGTCCTGCTGCGCGCCGGCATGAACCGTCGCGAGTTGATGGACTTTGCCTCCTTTGAATCAGCTTTCGAAAAATCCGGCGGCTGGGCAATTCTGATTCAAAAACCGACGCAGATTCCCGCTGCGGTGGATCGTGCGCGTTGGCTCAAAGCGGCCGATGAACTGGCGCAGGCCGGTCAGGAAAACGAAGCGGCGCAGGCGAAAAAGGCCTTGGCGGCGCACTAGGTTCCGTTCGTCATCTGCCGGGCACGTCTGTGTCCGGCAAGCCTCTTACCTCTATAACCCGATTTCGCGGGTGAATCAGGAGGCAAGCATGGCAGAGTCCACATCCCCTAAAGGCCCGCACTCATCCGAGCATTCCTCGGGCGATGACCTGGGTTTCGATCCCGATTCGCCGGATCTCGACGACCCGCAAGTCGATCCCGTTGGCCCGGCCAAGGCGCCGAAAGACGTGAAGCCCGGCGACGACGACAAAAAACCGGCCAAACCCTACGACCCGTTAGCCAATCTGAAACCTTGATGCGAGGTGCGTATGAGTACCGATTCAAGCTTCGATGATCAAAAACCTGACAGCGTACCGACGACGCCTGAGCCTGAAGTTGATCCAGTGCTGGATCCGGACAGCCCGCTGCGCGATCCGCTGGCCCGGCCGAATGTGCTGACGCCGGATCTGGAGCGGGATCCGAGCAAGGGGGATGGCATACCGGATGATGAACAGATGCCGTTGCCGAATGATTGAGGTCTCTCAGATTTAGTGAGATCTAAATGTGGCGAGGGGATTTATCTGTGGTGAGAGGTTTATCTGTGGCGAGGGGATTTATCCCCGAAGGGTCGCGAAGCGGCCCCCGCTTTTGATTTAAAAGAAGGGCCTGCTGCGCAGTCCATCGGGGATAAATCCCCTCGCCACAGATAAATCCCCTCACCACACGTAGCGTAAATCCAGTGTCCTACTTCGAAGCCTCAACCACGCCACTCTGGCGATTCTTCAGGTTCTTATCAGCCTTGTACTGCTGTGCCACCGCCGGAACACTGGCACTGCGCCCAGTCTCAACCCAGCTACGAATCCGGCTCGCATCGGCAAAATGCGTGTACTTGCCGAACGCATCCAAAATCACCAGCGCCACCGGGCGATTGCCCATGCGCGTCACCAACACCAGGCAGTGACCAGCAGGATTGGTAAAGCCGGTTTTAGTGATCTTGATGTCCCAGTCAGCCTTGTTCACCAAATGATCGGTGTTACGGAAACCCAACGTGTAATTAGGTTTACGGAACGACACGGTCTTTTCCTTGGTGGTCGTCAGTTCAGTGAGGATCGGGTGCTTGCTCGCTGCGACCAACAACTTGCTCAAATCGCGCGCCGTGGAAACGTTGCGCTCGGACAAACCGGTCGGCTCGACGTAGTGAGTGTTGGTCATGCCCAGCGCCTTGGCCTTGGCGTTCATCGCCGCGATAAAGGCTGCATAACCGCCCGGATAATGATGCGCGAGGCTGGCGGCGGCGCGGTTTTCCGAGGACATCAAAGCGATCAGCAGCATCTCGCGGCGCGGCAGTTCACTTTTCAGTTTGACTCGGGAGAATACGCCCTTCATCTCTGGCGTGTTTTTGATGTCGACATCGATCCATTCGTCCATGTTCTGTTTGGCTTCAACCACCACCAGGCCAGTCATCAGCTTGCTGACGGAAGCGATCGGCACGATCACGTCAGGGTTGCTGGAATAAATGACTTTGTTGGTCTGCATATCCATGAGCAGGGCGCTGCCGGAAGCGATCTTCAGGGTCGAAGCGTCACGCGGGGCAGCGGTGGTTTCCGCAGCGTTGATCGTTGGCGTGATGAATGTGCCTGTGAAAGCAAAAAACAGGCTCAGAATCGAAAGACGAATTTTCACGCGGGCGAACTCATAAAGGTTGGATATTCCGTTAGTTTGTAACGGGTTATTTCTTCAAAGCGTCGCATTCTAGGAGTATGGCTGAAGATCTGTCGATGGTTGTTTGAGTGACCTGAAAATCTCGTGAAAAGGCCTGTAAAAAGAGGGGTTTCCGGCGAACGGTTATAGTTTTTTCTCGAATACGAAAAACCCCGCACGGGGCGGGGTTTTGATGCTGCGAAAAAACCGTCTTAAGCGTGCAGGGTTTCTGCTGCGTAGAGGGTGTTTTCCAGCAGGCAGGCACGGGTCATCGGGCCAACACCGCCCGGGACTGGCGTGATCCAGCCAGCGCGGGGCAGGGCGGTTTCGTAAACAACATCGCCGACCAGTTTGCCGTCGTCCTGACGGTTAATGCCGACGTCAACGACGATCGCGCCTTCCTTGATCCATTCGCCCTTGACCAGACCCGGCTTGCCGGCGGCCACGACCACCAGATCAGCACGGCCGACGTGGCCGGCAAGATCCTTGGTGAAGCGGTGGGTCACGGTCACGGTGCAACCGGCCAGCAACAGTTCCATCGCCATCGGGCGACCGACGATGTTGGAAGCGCCAACGACCACCGCGTCCAGACCATAAAGATCAACACCGGTGCTTTCCAGCAGGGTCATGATGCCTTTAGGCGTGCACGGACGCAGCAGCGGGATGCGCTGGGCCAGACGGCCGACGTTATAAGGATGGAAACCGTCGACGTCCTTGTCCGGGCGGATGCGCTCCAGCAATTTGGAGGCGTCCAGGTGCTCAGGCAGCGGCAGTTGCAGGAGGATGCCGTCGATCGCAGGGTCGTCGTTGAGGCGATCGATCAGATCGGTCAACGCTTGTTGCGTGGTTTCGGAGGGCAGGTCGTAGGCTTGAGAGAGGAAGCCGACCTCTTCACAGTCTTTACGCTTGTGCGAGACATAAACCTGAGAGGCAGGATCGCTGCCGACCAGGATCACCGCGAGGCCGGGAGTGCGCAGGCCTTGCTGGCGACGCTCGGCAACTCGTTTGGCGATCTGCTGGCGCAGGCTGGCGGCGATCGATTTGCCGTCGATTAGTTGTGCAGTCATTGCGCGTGATTAACCATCGAGAGGGGAAAAAAAGAGAACGCATTCTCGCATGTCGGGCGGTGAGGGCAAAGGCGCTTGGTCAGCAAATTCCCCTAACTCCTTTAATTAAATGAATTTTTTTCAAAAAGGATTTGACGACCTTCGGAGCGCTCTATACTATTCGTCGCACTTGTCGGGCACAGCCTAGCACTGGTTAAGAAGGTCGAGCAGGATTACGGTTTTGCGAAGACTGGAAAGCACTTAGTTTGTAGTTCTTTTAGAGTACAGATTAATAAGGCGCCCGTAGCTCAGCTGGATAGAGCATCCGCCTTCTAAGCGGATGGTCGCAGGTTCGAGTCCTGCCGGGTGCGCCATTAGGCAGCTTTGGCACAAGTAACGCGATATGGTGGGCGTAGCTCAGTTGGTAGAGCACGGGATTGTGACTCCCGTTGTCGTGGGTTCGATCCCCATCGTCCACCCCATATTTCGAAAGACGCCAGATGTAACAGTCTGGCGCCTTTGCTTTAAAAGCTTCATCCGCGGATGTGGTGGAATTGGTAGACACACTGGATTTAGGTTCCAGCGCCGCGAGGCGTAAGAGTTCGAGTCTCTTCATCCGCACCAAACAAGCTTCATTCATGCCGTTGGCTTGATGAGGTTCAACAAAGAAGTTAAACGGCTTTTTTGTTACGCAATATGGTGGGCGTAGCTCAGTTGGTAGAGCACGGGATTGTGACTCCCGTTGTCGTGGGTTCGATCCCCATCGTCCACCCCATATTTCGAAAGGCGCCAGATTTAACAGTCTGGCGCCTTTTTTGTTTTAGCGGTTTGAGAAATCGGCGACCGCGGTTTTCGGGTCGCAGGGCAGGGCGTTTCGTCGTATTGATGTTTCTGGATGATGCCGCGCTGCCCGCCGGTCTTGCTTGCAGGGTCGGCCGTCAGGGAATGATCGGCATCCCTTCTATATATAGAAGAGGTTGCCGCAGAGCCTTGGCGTGATTGGTTGTATTCGCCTGTGGTGCGCGATGCATTCGTGTATTCGCACCGATAAATTGCCTGCTGTTTTTTTACCCGTTTTCAGTAGGGTGACTTCTTGAGTTTGACCCACTAGAATGCATGCCCTTGATTCTGGGGTCGGAAACGGCCGGCTAACGTCTGTGCAACGAGGAATATCCATGCAAGTTTCTGTTGAAAATACTACTGCTCTTGAGCGCCGCATGAGCGTCACCGTGCCGGCTGAGCGCATTGAGAGCCAGGTCAACAAGCGTCTGCAGCAGACTGCCCAAAAGGCCAAGATTGCTGGCTTCCGTCCAGGCAAAGTGCCAATGAGCGAAATCAAGCGCCGTTTCGGTGCTGATGCTCGTCAGGAAGCTGTCGGCGACGTGATCCAGTCCTCCTTCTACGAAGCTGTGGTTGAGCAGAAGCTGAACCCGGCCGGTTCGCCGTCGATCGAGCCTAAGTCGCTCGAAGCGGGCAAGGACCTGGAATACGTCGCAGTGTTCGAAGTGTTCCCGGAGTTCACCGTTGCTGGCTTCGACGGCATCACCGTTGAGCGCCTGAGCGCTGACGTGGCTGACGCTGACCTGGACAAAATGCTCGACATCCTGCGCAAGCAGAACACCCGTTTTGAAGTGGCCGATCGCGCTGCCCAGAACGAAGACCAGCTGAACATCGATTTCGTTGGCAAGGTTGACGGCGAAGTATTCGCTGGCGGCTCCGCCAAAGGCACTCAGCTGGTACTGGGTTCCGGCCGCATGATCCCGGGCTTCGAAGAAGGTCTGGTTGGCGCTAAGGCTGGCGAAGAGCGCGTTCTGAACCTGACCTTCCCAGAGGACTATCAGAACCTGGACCTGGCTGGCAAAACCGCCGAGTTCACCGTGACCGTCAACACTGTGTCCGAGCCTAAGCTGCCTGAGCTGAACGAAGAGTTCTTCGCTCAATTTGGCATCAAGGAAAGCGGCATCGACGGTTTCCGCACCGAAGTTCGCAAGAACATGGAGCGTGAACTGCGTCAGGCGATCAAATCCAAGGTCAAGAATCAGGTAATGGACGGTCTGCTGGCCACCAACCCGATCGAAGTGCCTAAGGCTCTGCTGGCCAACGAAGTTGACCGTCTGCGCGTGCAGGCTGTTCAGCAGTTCGGCGGCAACATCAAGCCTGATCAACTGCCGGCCGAGCTGTTCGAAGAGCAAGCCAAGCGCCGCGTTGTGCTGGGTCTGATCGTTGCTGAAGTGGTCAAGCAATTCGACCTGAAGCCTGACGAAGCTCGCGTTCGCGAAATGATTCAGGAAATGGCTTCCGCTTACCAGGAGCCTGAGCAGGTCGTGTCGTGGTACTACAAGAACGAGCAGCAACTGAACGAAGTGCGTTCGGTTGTGCTGGAAGAACAAGTTGTGGATACTGTTCTGCAGAAAGCTAGTGTGACCGACAAGTCGGTCTCTTACGAAGAAGCAGTCAAGCCGGTAGAAGCTCCACAAGCCGACTGATTGTTTTTGCGTTAAGAAATACACACATAAGCCAGCTTTCGAGCTGGCTTATGCGTATTCAAGACATAACTATTTGGGAGTGACTGCAGAGCATGTTCCGTAATTCGTATATTCAGCAGAACTCTGATATCCAGGCCGCAGGCGGCCTGGTCCCGATGGTTGTCGAGCAGTCCGCTCGTGGCGAACGCGCCTACGACATCTATTCGCGCCTTCTCAAGGAGCGAGTGATCTTTCTGGTTGGGCCGGTAGAGGACTACATGGCCAACCTGATCTGTGCGCAACTGCTGTTCCTTGAAGCGGAAAACCCGGACAAGGACATCCATCTCTATATCAACTCCCCGGGCGGTTCGGTAACGGCTGGCATGTCGATCTACGACACCATGCAGTTCATCAAACCCAATGTGTCGACCACCTGCATCGGTCAGGCCTGCAGCATGGGCGCGTTCTTGTTGACCGCCGGTGCACCTGGCAAGCGTTTCTGCCTGCCGAACTCGCGTGTGATGATTCACCAGCCACTGGGCGGTTTCCAGGGCCAGGCATCGGATATCGAAATCCATGCCAAGGAAATCCTCTTCATCCGCGAGCGCCTGAACACGCTGATGGCCAAGCACAGTGGGCGTACCCTTGAAGAAATCGAGCGTGATACCAACCGCGATAACTTCATGAGTGCAGAAGCTGCGAAGGAATACGGCTTGATCGATGAAGTGATCAACCAGCGCCCAGCTTAAAATAAGCAACTCAAAATAGGCTTGGTCGGCGAGTCTGTTCGCCAGCGGGCTTGAAAAAGCCCGCAATAGCCTTCATCTTGTGTTGCAAGCCTATCGGATTTGGATCGAACGAATGACTGACACCCGCAACGGCGAGGACAACGGCAAGCTGCTCTATTGCTCCTTCTGTGGCAAAAGCCAGCATGAAGTGCGCAAATTGATTGCCGGCCCCTCGGTCTTTATCTGCGACGAGTGCGTCGACCTGTGCAATGACATCATCCGCGAGGAGGTGCAGGAAGCACAGGCCGAGAGCAGCGCGCATAAATTGCCTTCGCCTAAAGAAATCAGCGGCATCCTTGATCAATACGTCATTGGTCAGGAGCGTGCGAAAAAGGTTCTGGCCGTAGCGGTGTACAACCACTACAAGCGCCTTAACCAGCGTGACAAAAAGGCTGACGACGTCGAACTCGGCAAGAGCAACATCCTGCTGATCGGCCCGACAGGCTCCGGTAAAACCCTGCTGGCCGAAACACTGGCCCGCTTGCTGAACGTTCCGTTCACCATCGCCGACGCAACCACCCTCACCGAGGCGGGTTATGTAGGTGAAGACGTCGAGAACATCATTCAGAAGCTGCTGCAGAAGTGCGATTACGACGTAGAGAAAGCCCAGATGGGTATTGTCTACATCGATGAAATCGACAAGATTTCGCGCAAGTCCGACAACCCGTCGATCACCCGGGACGTTTCCGGTGAAGGCGTGCAGCAGGCCTTGCTCAAGTTGATCGAAGGCACGGTCGCTTCCGTACCGCCGCAAGGTGGCCGCAAGCATCCGCAGCAGGAATTCCTGCAGGTCGACACCCGTAACATCCTGTTCATCTGCGGTGGTGCGTTCTCGGGTCTGGAAAAGGTTATTCAAAACCGTTCCACCAAAGGCGGCATCGGTTTCAACGCAGAAGTGCGCAGCAAGGAAGAAGGCAAGAAAGTCGGTGAATCCCTGCGTGAAGTCGAGCCTGACGATCTGGTCAAGTTCGGTCTGATCCCGGAATTCGTCGGTCGTCTGCCGGTACTTGCGACGCTGGACGAGCTCGACGAGGCTGCGCTGATGCAGATCCTCACCGAGCCGAAAAATGCTCTGACCAAACAGTATGCCAAGCTGTTCGAGATGGAAGGCGTCGATCTGGAATTCCGTGCTGACGCGCTGAAATCCGTCGCCAAACGTGCCCTGGAACGCAAGACCGGTGCTCGTGGCCTGCGCTCGATTCTCGAAGGTGTATTGCTCGACACGATGTATGAAATCCCCTCGCAGTCTGAGGTGAGCAAAGTCGTGATCGATGAAAGCGTGATCGAAGGCAAGTCCAAGCCACTGTATATCTACGAAAACAGTGAGCCGGCAGCCAAGGCAGCACCGGACGCGTAAGCGTCCACCCTGCCGCAACAAAGAAGGGGCCTTCGGGCCTCTTTTTTTTTATGGCATTTTTTACATCCGCTTTGCGCTTGTTTTTTTTCAAGGCAGCCCCCATCTTGGTTTCAAGCTCAATTCCATCTGATTACGGCCATATGGCCGCCGTAGAGGCGAAATCATGAAGACAACCATCGAATTGCCTCTCCTGCCATTGCGTGATGTCGTGGTTTATCCGCACATGGTTATCCCACTGTTCGTGGGGCGCGAGAAATCCATCGAAGCCCTCGAGGCCGCGATGACGGGCGACAAGCAGATCCTGCTGCTGGCCCAGAGAAACCCGGCTGACGACGATCCCGGTGAAGACGCTCTCTATCGCGTAGGTACCATCGCTACCGTTCTGCAACTGCTCAAGCTGCCTGACGGCACTGTCAAAGTGCTGGTCGAAGGTGAACAGCGCGGTACTGTCGAGCGTTTCAGCGAAGTTGACGGCCACTGCCGCGCTGAAGTCTCGCTGATCGAAGAAGTCGACGCTGCCGAGCGCGAATCCGAAGTGTTCGTGCGCACACTGCTGTCGCAGTTCGAACAATATGTGCAGTTGGGCAAAAAAGTCCCGGCTGAAGTCCTGTCGTCGCTCAACAGCATCGATGAGCCGGGTCGTCTGGTCGACACCATGGCCGCGCACATGGCGCTGAAAATCGAGCAGAAGCAGGAAATCCTCGAAATCATCGATTTGTCGGCCCGGGTCGAGCACGTTCTGGCGCTGCTCGATGCCGAGATCGATCTGCTGCAAGTCGAAAAACGCATTCGTGGCCGCGTCAAAAAGCAAATGGAGCGCAGTCAGCGCGAGTACTACCTGAATGAGCAGATGAAGGCCATTCAGAAAGAACTCGGCGACAGCGACGAAGGCCACAACGAAATCGAAGACCTGAAAAAGCGTATCGACGCTGCCGGTCTGCCGAAAGACGCGTTGGCCAAAGCCACGGCCGAGCTGAACAAGCTCAAGCAAATGTCGCCGATGTCCGCTGAGGCCACCGTGGTGCGCTCGTACATCGACTGGCTGGTGCAGGTGCCGTGGAAGGCACAGAGCAAGGTACGCCTTGATCTGGCGCGCGCTGAAGACATTCTCGACGCCGACCACTACGGCCTCGAAGAGGTCAAGGAACGCATCCTTGAATACCTCGCCGTGCAAAAACGTGTGAAAAAAATTCGTGGCCCGGTGTTGTGCCTGGTCGGTCCTCCGGGCGTGGGTAAAACCTCGCTGGCCGAGTCGATCGCTCACGCCACCAACCGTAAATTCGTACGCATGGCCCTCGGTGGTGTGCGGGATGAAGCGGAAATTCGTGGTCACCGCCGGACTTACATCGGTTCGATGCCGGGAAGATTGATTCAAAAGATGACAAAAGTGGGCGTTCGCAACCCGCTGTTCCTGCTCGATGAAATCGACAAAATGGGCAGCGACATGCGTGGCGATCCGGCGTCGGCGTTGCTGGAAGTGCTCGATCCAGAGCAAAACCACAACTTCAACGATCACTATCTGGAAGTCGATTACGACCTGTCCGATGTGATGTTCCTGTGCACCTCGAACTCGATGAACATACCGCCGGCGCTGCTCGACCGCATGGAAGTCATCCGTCTGCCGGGCTACACCGAAGACGAAAAGATCAACATTGCCGTCAAATATCTCTCGCCAAAACAGATCACCGCTAACGGTCTGAAGAAAGGCGAGATTGAATTTGATGAAGAGGCGATCCGCGACATCATCCGTTACTACACCCGTGAAGCCGGTGTGCGTGGCCTCGAACGTCAGATCGCCAAGGTCTGCCGCAAGGCTGTGAAAGAGCACGCGCTGGAAAAACGCTTCTCGGTAAAAGTGACAGCTGACTTGCTGGAACACTTCCTCGGCGTGCGTAAATTCCGTTACGGTCTGGCTGAGCAACAGGATCAGATCGGTCAAGTGACCGGCCTTGCCTGGACTCAGGTTGGCGGCGAATTGCTGACCATCGAAGCCGCTGTCGTACCGGGTAAAGGTCAACTGATCAAGACCGGTTCGCTGGGTGATGTGATGGTCGAATCGATCACCGCAGCCCTGACCGTCGTGCGCAGCCGTGCCAAGAGCCTGGGCATTCCTGTGGACTTCCACGAGAAGCGCGACACGCACATTCACATGCCGGAAGGCGCGACCCCGAAAGACGGTCCTAGCGCCGGTGTAGGCATGTGCACGGCCTTGGTGTCGGCATTGACCGGCATTCCGGTGCGCGCTGATGTCGCCATGACCGGTGAAATCACATTGCGCGGTCAAGTGCTGGCAATTGGTGGTCTGAAGGAAAAACTGCTCGCGGCACACCGCGGTGGAATCAAGGTTGTGATTATTCCTGAAGAAAACGTACGTGATCTCAAGGAGATTCCGGACAACATCAAGCAGGATCTGCAGATTAAACCGGTTAAATGGATTGACGAGGTCCTGCAAATTGCGCTGCAATACGCGCCGGAGCCCTTGCCGGATGTGGCTCCGGAGATAGTTGCCAAGGATGAAAAACGTGAGTCTGATGCTAAGGAAAGAATTAGCACGCATTAGTATGCTTTTGCCTGGGTGGCTTCCTTGACAGCTTTTTAGAGCCCTTGTTATAAAGCGGCTCTTAAGTGTCTGTAGGCCATTCAGCACTCGTTTTTGCTTTCACCAAAAAACTTAGAATCATCTCAAAATAGATATAAGGGGACTTAGAGTGAACAAGTCGGAACTGATTGATGCTATCGCTGCATCCGCTGATATCCCGAAAGCTGCTGCTGGCCGTGCGCTGGACGCTGTAATCGAATCCGTCACTGGCGCTCTCAAGGCTGGCGACTCCGTTGTTCTGGTTGGTTTCGGTACGTTCTCCGTGACTGATCGTCCAGCTCGCGTTGGTCGTAACCCACAGACCGGCAAGACGCTGCAAATCGCTGCTGCTAAAAAACCAGGCTTCAAAGCCGGTAAAGCACTGAAAGAAGCGGTTAACTAAGTTCGTTACAAGTTTTTACCCATCCGGGTCGGGGTCATCCCTGACTTGGCAGCGGAGCGGTAGAGCAGGTCGCTGAAACAGGCGCCTGTAACGCCGGGATCGAGGGTTCGAGCCCTGTCCGCTCCGCCAGTTACGAGAAGGCGCATCCTCGGATGCGCCTTTCTTCTATCCGGATTCTACCCACGCTCCACGGTTGCCTAATTTGAAGTTCAACCGTTTCTGGGGGACGCATGCTGCAGAATATCAGGGACAATTCACAAGGCTGGATTGCCAAGACCATTATCGGGGCCATCATTTTGCTGATGGCTTTGACCGGTTTCGACGCCATTTTCCAGGCCACGACTCACAAGAACGAGGCGGCCCAGGTCAATGGTGAAGAGATCAGCCAGAACGAGCTAAGCCAGGCGGTTGATATGCAACGCCGTCAGCTGATGCAACAGCTGGGCAAAGATTTCGACGCTTCGCTGCTCGATGAAAAAATGCTTCGCGAATCGGCCCTCAAGGGTTTGATTGATCGCAAGCTGCTGCTGCAAGGCGCAGAACAATCGAAGTTCGCTTTCTCCGAAGGCGCTCTGGATCAGGTGATCCTGCAAACCCCTGAATTCCAGGTGGACGGCAAGTTCAGCTCCGATCGTTTCGACCAGGTGATCCGTCAACTGGGCTATAGCCGTATGCAATTCCGCCAGATGCTGGCTCAGGAAATGCTGATCGGCCAACTGCGTGCCGGTATCGGCGGCAGCGGTTTCGTCACCGACGCTGAAGTGTTGGCCTTTGCCCGTCTGGAAAAACAGACCCGCGATTTCGCCACCCTGAGCGTCAAAGCCGACCCAGCCTCGGTCAAGCTGACTGACGATGAGGTCAAGGCTTACTACGACGAACACGCCAAAGAGTTCATGACCCCGGATCAGGTGATCGTCGATTACGTTGAGCTGAAGAAGGCTTCGTTCTTCGACCAGGTCACCGTGAAAGATGAAGACCTGCAGGCGGCGTATCAGAAAGATATCGCCAACCTGTCGGAACAGCGTCGTGCCGCGCACATCCTGATCGAAGTGAACGACAAGACTACTGAAGCTCAGGCTAAAGCGAAGATCGAAGACGTCCAGGCGCGTTTGGCCAAGGGCGAGAAATTCGAAGCGCTGGCCAAGGAGTTCTCGCAGGATCCGGGTTCGGCCAACAATGGCGGTGACCTCGGTTTCGCAGGCCCTGGCGTCTACGACCCAGCCTTCGAAAAAGCCCTGTACTCGCTGAACAAGGATCAAGTCTCCGAGCCGGTTCGCACCGATTTCGGTTACCACCTGATCAAGCTGCTAGGTGTTGAAGCGCCAGAAGTGCCAACCCTGGCCAGCCTGAAAGACAAACTGACCCGTGATCTGAAAGCCGCGCAGGTTGAGCAGCGTTTCGTCGAGGCGACCAAGCAACTGGAAGACTCCGCGTTCGAAGCTTCCGACCTGGCCCAGCCAGCGGCGGATCTGAAACTGACCGTGCACACCTCCAAGCCGTTTGGCCGTGAAGGTGGCGAAGGTCTGGCGGCCAACCGTGCCGTGGTGACTGCTGCATTCAGCACTGAAGTGATTGATGAAGGCGCCAACAGCACCGCCATCGAGCTGGATCCGGATACCGTGGTTGTGTTGCGTGCCAAGGAACACCTGAAGCCTGCGCAATTGCCTCTGGAAAGCGTGAACGTGGCTATTCGCGCTCAACTGACCAAAGAGCACGCCAGCGCGGCTGCCAAGACTCAGGCCGAGAAGCTGATTGCTGATCTGCGTGAAGGCAAGGCAGTTGATGCGCAGAACTGGAAAGTCACCCAAGCGGCCACTCGTGCGCAGGAAGGTGTTGATCCGGCGGTTCTGCAGGCGTTGTTCCGTATGCCGAAGCCGGCTGCCAAGGACAAGCCTACGTTTAGCAGTGTGACGCTGCCGGACGGTAGTTTGATGATTGTGCGTCTGAATGGCGTGAATGAGGCGGCTGCACCGACGGATGAAGAGAAGGCGCAGTACCGTCGCTTCCTTGCGTCGCGTGAAGGTCAGCAGGACTTTGCGGCGTATCGTAAACAGTTGGAAGCTCAGGCTGAGATCAAGCGGTTTTGATCGTTGACTGAGTTTTAGAGAAAGCCCTGACGTACGTCGGGGCTTTTTTTTGGGCTTGGGGTTTTGGGTGTATATCCGTTTTTTGGGTGATGGCTGATTAGGGTTCCGCCCTTACGGCTGGTCACTTTTGGCAAACGCCCCAAAAGTAACCAAAAGGTCTGTGCCCTGACGTCCGGCCCTCGCTAAGGCTCGGGTTCCTTCGCTCCGGGTTCATTCGGGGGCATCGCCTACGGTTTGCTTCGCTGCACCTCCTCTCGATGCTTTCCCCGTATGAATCCCTCCACTCAGCCTCCCGACGGGCTCTAAGATCAAGATCAAAAGCAGGCGAGCTGACACTCGGCCTAGTGGTTGGCGTGGGTGCGCCGCGATTTTATATAGGGGCTGCCGAAGGCTGCGATCTTTTGATCTGGATTTGTAGGAGCAGAGCTTGCTCGCGAAGGCGGCCGACCAGACAACTATTATCTAACGGCATTAACCCAGTCCCACTGTGGGAGCTAGCCTGCTAGCGAAGGCGACCTATCAGCCAACCAAAGTCTAAATGCCTCAATCACCGTTACTTTGTTCGCGGAAACCCATGGGTTCTCGCTGTAACCGTCGCATACAGACTCAAAACCAACAACACGACCACAATCCACGGAAATACCCCAACCCCCAAATTATCCAGCAACAACCCCCCAGCCAATCCACCACCCGCAATTCCGACATTCCACAACGTCACCAACATCGATTGCGCAGTATCCGCAGCATCCTTCGCCGTTTTCGCCGAGGCTGTTTGCAGCAGCGAAGGCATCGCACCAAATGCGAGGCCCCAAACTGCCGTAGCGATATAGATCCCGCCGGCGGACTCGCGCCACAAACCCAACGCAATCGCCGACAGCATGAACAGTGCTGCGCTGATCAGTACCAATTCGCGTAGCCAGCGATCAATCAGGCTACCGACGATCCACAAGCTCAGCACCGACGCCAGGCCGAACACCAGCAGCACGCGGTCAACTGAGGTATCGAGTCCGGACGGTTGCAGGAACGGGGCGATGTAGGTGTAGAGCAGGTTGTGTGCGACGACGTAGGTCAAAGTCACGAACAGCACCGGTCGTACGCCCGGGAGGGTAAATACCTGACGCAATGGCAGACGTTTTCCTTCGGGTTCTCCGGCGAAGTCGGGGACTTGCCAGCGTACCCAGATCACTAGCAGCACGGTCAGGGCGGTCATGATGGCGAAGCTCAGGCGCCAGCCGATCAAGGTGCCGAGCAGGGTGCCGGCCGGGATGCCTAGGGACAGCGCGATGGGAGCGCCGAGCATAGCGACGGTGATGGCGCGGCCTTGCAGATGGGGGGCGACCATGCGGCTGGCGTAGCCGGCGAGTAGTGCCCAGAGCAGGCCGGCGAATATGCCGGCAATCAGGCGTGCGATCAGGGTCAGCCAGTACAACTCCGAAAGGGCGGTGATGCTGTTGGCGATGGCGAAGCCGCCGATGGCGGAGAGCAGCAGGGGGCGTCGGCGCCAGCTACGGGTGGCGAGGGTTAGTGGAATGGCGGCGAGTATTGAGCCGATGGCGTACATCGTCACCAGTTGTCCGATCAGTGCTTGGGAGACGTTCAAGCCGCTGCTCATTTGTGGCAGCAGGCCGGCGGGCAAGGCTTCGGTCATGACGGTGATGAACCCGGCGGTGGCCAGGGCCAGCAGGGCGCCGAGGGGTAAGCGTTCGCGTTGTTGCAGCGAAGCCTCAAGTGGGCGGCAGGTGAGTTGTGCGTCGTTCATGAGCATTCATCCGTGGGCAAAGGTCAACGAGTGCACAGGGTAGGGCGCTGCGACTTGGCGAAAAACAGGTTAAGGTTCCGAACATATCGGACACGGATGTCTTGAATCGGGAGGGTGTATGGATCGTCTTGGCAATATTGCGGTGTTTATTCAGGTCGCCGAGACGCGCAGTTTTACTGAAGCGGGGCGGTTGACCGGGGTGTCCTCATCGGCGGTCGGCAAGAGCATTGCGCGTTTGGAGGCGCGGCTGGGCGTGCGCTTGTTTCATCGCACCACGCGCAGTATCACGCTGACCAGCGAGGGAGCATTGTTCCTACAGCGTTGCCGTAAAATTCTCGCGGATGTTGAGGCAGCAGAGTTCGAACTGTGTGATGCCGCCGCACAACCGCATGGAAAATTGCGCATCAGTGTGCCGCAGGTGTTGGGTCTGGTTATGCCGGTGATGACTGAGTTCATGACGCTGTACCCGCAGATTGAACTGGATCTGGATTTGACCGATCGCATGGTCGACGTGGTTGAAGAGGGTTTCGATGCCGTGATCCGTACCGGCAAACCGCGTGACTCGCGGTTGATGGCGCGGCCGTTGGGCGAATTTCGAATGGTGTTGGTCGCCAGTCCCGCTTATCTGCAGCAGCGGGGTAGGCCGCAACGGCCTGCCGATCTGGCCGATCACGCCTGTTTGCGTCACATCTTTCACGCCACTGGCAAACTCGAGCCGTGGCCGCTACGGCGTGAGGAGGGTGCGGATGAGCCGAAATTGCCGACCCGGCTGGTGAGTACGTCCATTGAGGCGGTGAGCCACGCGGCGCTGGCGGGGATGGGCATTGCCTGCCTGCCGGATTTCATGAGCCGCGACGCGGAATCGCAGGGGTTGCTGCATCGGGTGCTGGATGCGCATCTGCAACATGTCGGGCAGTTCTGGGTGTTGTGGCCGTCGAGTCGCCACGCCACCGCGAAGTTGCGGGTTTTCATCGATCATTTGGCGTTGCGACTTTTTCCGGTAAATGAAGGTCGGATAGAGTTGTAACTGTTTCAAGACACTAATCCATACGGCGCGGGTCAGCGATCTGTTGCACAATACGCCCCGGACTGTTTTCCCCCAGGATGTTTAATGTTGATTTCCACTCCCTTGCGTGTTGTCGGTTTGGCGTTGTTGGTGGCTGCTGTCGCCGGCTGTTCGAAAGACAAGCCGATGTATGAGCATGAGAATTTCGACGATTCCGGCATGTTTTCGCGTAATTACCCGGTCGCCGACACCGCCAGTTGTGAAGCCGCACGGCGTGCGTTGCTCAGCCAGGGTTACATCATCACCAGCAGCGATCCGAAACTGGTCAGTGGCCACAAGAGCTTCCAGCAGACCGGCGATACGCACCTGGAAATCAGCTTCAACGTGGTCTGCGCCGAAGACAGCAGCGGCAAACATCACGCGACAATGTTCGCCAACGCCCTGCAGGATCGCTATGCGCTGAAGAAGACCAACAACTCGGCCAGCCTCGGTGTTGGCGTATTGGGCTCGGTGTCGATGCCGATCGGCTCGTCGGACGACTCGATGGTGAAAGTCGCCAGCGAGACAGTGATTTCGCAGAAGTTCTACGAGCGTTTCTTCACGTTGGTCGAACAGTTCCTGCCGGCGGATGCGAAGAAAGCGGCGCACATCGAAGAGAAGCCGAAGGCTGATCTGGGCGTGCCTGAGCCGAAACCTGTGGCTGCGCCATTGGCACCGGTGCCGGCGGCAGAAACCGCTCCAGCCCCGACGCCTGCTCCGGTTGCGACGCCTGCACCTGCTGCAGAACCGGCGCCGGCACCAGCCGAAGTTGCCCCGGTCAGCTCTGAACCTGTTGCCCCACCTGCGGAGTCCGCGCCAATCACCCCGGCTCCAGTCGCAGAACCCGCGCCAACACCGGAAGTGATCACGCCACCGGCCAATCCAACAGACATCCCGCCGCCGTCCGAGCCAATCCCGGCGATGCCAGCCTCCGGCCAGTAATCCAGCTCTAGCTTCTGTAGGAGCAAGGCTTGCCCGCGAATGCAATCTGTCAGCCAGCGTTTATGTTGAATGACACTCCGCTTTCGCGAGCAGGCTCGCTCCCACAGTGGTTTTTGGTGTGGCATAAGATTTCGTTACATTCCGCTGACGATAATCCCGCGATAAATTCCTGACCTGCTGCTACGTTTTATCCATGAAGGGCGCGTTTCATTTTTCCTTCACACGGGCACTTTATGCTCGGGGCATGGGTCGATTGATCAGGCCATTTTTCAGAGAGCAGTAGGGGGATTACGCAATGGATGACTATCAAGAAGAGCTGCTCGAATTTCACGCCTACGAACTGGATCAGCCTGAACCTGCTGAAGACGCTACCGAGCTGTAAGCGTCACGCGGTTTTACGGTGACTGCGGCGGAATTCGCCCGGTGTCTGGCCGCTCCAGCGTTTGAATGCACGCTGAAAAGCCTCGGCTGAGGCAAACCCCAGCAGGTAGGCGATTTCACCGAACGCCAGTTCCGTGTCGCGGATGTACGTCATCGCCAGATCACGGCGAGTGTCATTGAGGATCGCCCGAAACTGTGTGCCTTCCTCGGTCAGTTTGCGCCGCAATGTCCAGGTCGGCAGTTTCAGGCGCGCCGCCACTTCTTCCAGGTCGGGTTCCCGGCCACCATTCAACAATGGCCCCAACAACTGCGTGATGCGTTCACGCAGGCTGCGGGTGCGGGTCAGTTGTTCCAGTTCTCGCTCACACAATTGCAGCAAGTGCCGCCAGGTGCTCGGGCAGTGTTCGGGGTTACGTTGGGCGAGGCTGGTCAGGCTCAGGCGCAATTGATTACGCTCGGCACCGAACTGAATCGGGCATTCACCCAGCACGCTGTAAGCGTCGCGATAATCCGGCGCGTCGAACTCGATCTCGATGCGCTCGGCGCGCAGCGGTTCACGGCTGACACTGGCGAGCTGATGCAGCCATCCAGCGATAATCGAATCCACCACAAAACGGTTGTAGGCGTTGTACGGGCTGATCGAATAGAAACGCAGCCACGCGCCATTCGCGTCTTCGTGAAAACTTGATTGGCCACGATAGTTGGAGCCGTACAGCGGTTCGAAACGAATCAGGCAACGCGCCGCTTCACGCACGGTCGGCGCTTGTGCGGCGGTGACGCCAGCCAGCCCGGCCTGACTCAAGCGACTGAGCTGGCCCATGCGCAAACCCAGCGCCGCATCACCGGTCAGTTGAATCGCCGCATGGCCCAAACGCATGTAGCGCGGAATCGATAACCGCGCGCCAGCCTCGGCCAATCGCGCAGCATCCAGACCGTATTGCTCGAGCAAGGGCAGCGGATCGGCGTCATGACTGCGCACGGCATCGGCGAGGCTGTGCACGAAACCCACCGATAAATCGCCCAGACGCATCGGCTGCGGTTTCATGGCTTACAACCAGACGTTCAGCAAACGTGCGCCACGGGCCTCGCCGTCGGCGAACTGTTGGCCGTTGCTGCTGAGGAAGCTCTGCCCCGAACTCAACTTGTCCCAGAACTGCCCGCGCAGGAACACGCTCATGCCGGCCAGCGCGTTGTTGGCGGGCGGTTGCGCGGTGAGGGTCAGGCGATGCCAGGCCTGACCTTCGCTGACTTCGCCGGGTTTGAGGCTGACCGAACTCGGTGTACTCGAACCCTTGTAGCCGCCCCACGGTTGATCCCACACGTTGTGCCCGACGACAAACGCCGGCACCGCCACCAGTTGCGCGCCTTGCGCGTCGAGCATGCGGTAGTTGTCCGGATACCAGCTGTCGCTGCCGATCAGGATGCCGAGGCGCCCGGCCGGGGTGTCGACGACGTTGATGGCGTGTTGATCTTCGCCTTCAAGCACGTCGCGCTGATCGAAGATCGGGTGCATCTGCCGTTGTGGCTGGCCGAGCGGCACGCCGTCACGACCAAACACCACGCTGCTGTTGAACAGGGCGCCGCTGCCGGGTTTGAGTTGACCGTCACGAATACTCGGCTCGGGCAGCACGATGGAGCCGGCCACCAGCGTTACATGAAATTCCTTGGCCAGACCGCCGAACAGCGCCTGGTAATCCTTGGCCATCGACTTGGACTTCATGCGCAGATGCGCGTCGTTCAGTCGGTTGCTGCCCTTGGCCGTCAGCCACGCACGGGCAAACAACAACGGATTGCTCGCCGCCAGCCAGTTCATCGCTTCGGTGAGCGTGGGCGCCTGATACAGCTCGTCTTTTTCGCCGCTGATCATCAGCCAGGTGCCGACGTGCTCGGGCAATACGACGATTGTCTTGTCATTCAACAAGCCTTGATCCTGCGCTTGCTGAAGATACGCGGCGAGCTTGCGGTGCAGGCGCTCGGGGCTTTGATAGTCGGTGGGGTAGAGTTCGGGCTGGATGCCCAAGAGATTGCCACGGTCGGCGGGTGTGCCTTGATCGACCGCGAGTTTGATTCGCAGATCCGACAGGTAATGTCCCGCCGGGCGGTCTGCCGCCCACATGGCGTAGGAAGCAAGGACGGCCACGAGGGCCATGGAAAATGTCAGGTACAGAAGTTTGCGCATGAATTCCAACAGAACCGGGTGCATGGTGTGACGCGGGTCGATGATACCTCAATAGTGCCGGGCGAGGGCGCAGGCACGGGGCCATGCCTGCGCCTGACACTCATTGCAGAGCGCCGACGGCGTGGTGCGAACAGGCTGCCAGATCCTCGAGAAACGCTTCGAGAATGGGTGGCGGCGCGATGCCGCGCCGGGTGATCACGTCGAACGGCGAGACCAGTTGCAGGCTGTCCGGGGCCAATTGGTGCATCTCGCCGGTCTTGACCCATTGTCGGGCGAAATGGGCCGGCAGGAAGCCCAGGTAGGCACCGGAGATCAGCAGGATCGCCAGCGCCTCGATGTTATCCACCGTGGCCGCCGCTTTGCTCACGCCCAGGTGCTCAAGATCGTATTGCTGCATGTAACCGCGCACGACAATGCGACTCTCGGTAATCGCCTCGAGCAGTTCAGCCCCTTCGGCCTGGCTGCCATACAGCGGATGCCGGCGCCCGCAATACAAGCCCAGCGCTTCCTGATACAGCGGCGTGTGCAGCAGGCCCGGCACATGGATCGGGAAATGGCCGATGGCCAAATGCAGTCTGCCGTCGAGCACGCGTTCTTCGAGTTCGGCGGGGGTGCCGACGTACACATTGAGATGCACGTCATGGCCGCGAGAAACGAAACGCTGCGTCGTACGTGGCAGCGGCGAGTCGGGGTCGGTGATGGTGGTGTCGATGATGCCGAGGTTGAGCTTGCCGCTGATGTGCTGCTTGAGCACATCGGCGTCCATGCAGAAATTCTCCACCGCCGAGAGCAGGCGCTGGGTCGCTTCATGGATGGCCACGCCTTGCTCGGTCAGGCGAAAACCGCCGCGTCCGCGCTGACAAAGCTTCACCCCAAGACGGGTTTCCAGGTGCGACATCTGTTCGCTGATGGTCGACTGACCGGCATTCAACGCCGCCTGCGCTGCGGAGAAACCGCCGCAACGAACAATCGTGGCAAACACCCTGAGCAACTTCAAATCGACATCGTGCAGCTGAATCACCTGGAACCTCCCGCGTGTGGATGCATCGGTAATGCCGATATGAGTATCTGATGTTTGGCATTTTTTCCACGAAAACCTGCGCCCATAGTCACTGCAACGACGGTCGCCTTGCAGTCCGCCGAGCCGATAACAACAAGTGGAGAGGCTTGAAATGTCCAATAACGGTTATGAATCCGGGCGCCTGAACCTGCCATTCGTGGGGCATTGCACCTTCGGCAAATCACCGGTGTGCACCGACTGGGACGCGCTCGATGCCGATGTCGCAGTACTCGGCGTGCCCAACGATATGGGCACCCAATGGCGCTCCGGCGCACGTTTCGGGCCACGCGGTATACGCGAGGCGTCGACGCTGTTCTCCTTCGGTCACGCCGGTGCCTACGATCACGAAGATGACGTGATGTACCTGACCGCCGCCGATGTGCGCATGGTCGACGTCGGTGATGCCGACATCGTCCACACCGATATGGTCACCAGCAATCTCAACACCGAATACGCGGTGCGCAAGATCCTCGATGCCGGTGTCATGCCGGTGGTGCTTGGCGGCGATCACTCGGTGCACGCGCCGGTGATAAAGGCATTCGAGGGACGCGGGCCGATTCACATCATTCACTTCGATGCGCACCTGGACTTCGTCGATGAGCGCCACGGCGTTCGTTATGGCCATGGCAACCCGCTGCGCCGCGCCTCGGAAATGAACCACATTGTCGGTATGACCCAAATGGGCATCCGCAACGTGTCCTCGTCCAATCGTGATGACTACGAAGCGGCCCATGCGGCGGGTTCGAAGATCCTCTCGGTGCGCGACGTACGCCGCCTAGGGGTGGAAGGCGTGTTGGCGCTGATCCCGCAGAACATCAACTACTACATCACCATCGACATCGACGGTTTCGACCCGTCCATCGCCCCCGGCACCGGCACGCCGAGCCACGGCGGTTTCCTCTATTACGAAGTGCTGGAAATCATTCAGGCGCTGGCCAAACGCAGCCAAGGCAACATCGTCGGCATGGATCTGGTGGAGGTGGCGCCGGTGTATGACCCGACCGGCATGACCTCGATTCTGGCCGCGCAACTGCTGCTGAACAGCATCGGTTTCATCTTCCACGAACGGGCCAAAGTGCGCGCCGCCGACAGCGTTGCCACCCCCGCCTGAGCCGTCCGGCAGAGAGAATAAACATGGACACGATCGTCAAGCAGTACCTGCAGAAATTCGGAGTATCCGAAGCAACGCAAACCTTCCTTGGCAAGGCGCAGAAGTTGTTTATCGGTGGCGCGTTTGTCGATGCCAGCGACGGGCAAACCGCCGATGTCATCGAGCCGTCGACCGCTGGCCTGATCACGCGAATTCCGATGGGCACCGTCGAAGATCTCGATCGCGCAGTGCAAGCGGCGCGCGCGCAGTTCGACGGCGGTGCGTGGCGCCAGGCAAAACCGGCAGAACGCGAACGCTTGATCCAGCGTCTGGCAGATCTGATTGAGCAGAACGCCGTCGAACTGGCAGAAATCGAATCAATCGACATGGGCAAGTCGGTGGCCTTCGCCAAGGACGTCGATATTCAGGGCACCGTCGATACTCTGCGCTACTTCGCCGGGTGGGCGACCAAACTTCACGGGCGTACGGTCGAGCCTTCGCTGCCCGGCAACTATCTGGCGTATACGCGCAAAGAAGCCGTGGGCGTGGTCGGCGCAATCGTGCCGTGGAATTTCCCGCTGCAAACCATGGCCTGGAAACTCGGCGCGGCGCTGGCCGCCGGTTGCACGGTGGTGGTCAAACCGGCCGAACTGACCTCGCTGTCGGCGTTGCGTTTTGCCGAATTGGTGAAGGAAGCCGGGATCCCCGCCGGCGTCATCAACATCGTCTGCGGGCGCGGCACCGTGGTCGGCGCGGCGATGGCCTCGCACCCGGGCATCGACAAATTGACCTTCACCGGCTCGACGCCGGTCGGCCGTACGGTCGGGCGTGCAGCCGTCGACGAAATGAAGCGACTGACGCTGGAACTCGGCGGAAAATCGCCAGTAATCGTCTTCGCCGATGCGGACATTCCGGCGGCAGCACAAGCGGTCGCCAATGGCGTGTTTTTCAACTCGGGACAGGTCTGTGATGCCGGCACTCGCGCCTATGTGCATCGCAGCGTCTACGAACAATTCCTCGGTGAACTGATTGCCTACACGCGCACATTGAAGATCGCCCCGGGGCTGGATCCCGACTGTTTTATCGGCCCGTTGGTCTCGGCCGTACAACAGCAGCGCGTGCGCGATTACATCGAGACCGGCAAGCAGGAGGGCGCCGAACTGGTCTATGGCGGCCAACCGATTGAAGGCCCTGGCTTCTTTGTAGAACCGACGATTTTTGCCCATTGCCGCAACGACATGCGCATTGTTCAGGAGGAGATTTTCGGCCCGGTGCTGGTGACCGCGCCGTTCGACGATGACGAAGAAGCGCTGGCGCTGGCCAATGACTCGGCATTCGGCCTCGCGGCGGCGCTGTATTCCAATGATCTGGGCAAGGTGCACAGCCTGATTCCGCGTTTGCGGGCCGGTTCGGTTTACGTCAACGCCCACGGCACTCTCGATCCGTCGATGCCGTTCGGTGGCTACAAACAGTCCGGTTTCGGCAAGGATCTCGGCGCCGAGCAACTCGACTATCTGCTCGAAACCAAAGCGGTCTGGATCACGCTGCCCTGACCCGGCAGGCCTCAAGGAGAAAGCACTGAACAACCCCTCTCCACGGGGGAGGGGCAACCCGAAAGGATGCCGTTACTTCGTCATGATCTTCCAACAATAAGAGCCCATCATGAACATAGAAGCCAAAGCCGCTCCTGGTGTGTCACTCCTCGGCGACAAACCTGTCGTCGAGGGTCATTCGATCGATTTCATTCCGGAAAACGAACGCACCGACAAGTTATCGAGTCAGGGGCCGTTCTGGTTTCTGGGCAACTTCACTTTCTTCACCATGACCATCGGTTTCGTTGGCCCGAGTGTCGGGCTGACCGCGCTCTGGACGACGCTCGCCGGCACGCTGGGCATCATGTTCGGCACACTGTTCATGGCGTTTCATGGCTCGCAAGGCCCGCACCTTGGGTTGCCGCAAATGATCCAGTCGCGGGCGCAGTTCGGTTATCGCGGGGTGATTCTGGTGCTGCTGGCGACACTGTTTGTGTTCGCCGGTTTCAACATCGTCAATCTGGTGTTGATGATGCAGGGCATGCACACGTTGTTCGGTTTCGAGCCATGGTTGGTTGCCGTGGCAGTGACGATTCCGGCGGCGATTCTGGCGATCCTCGGCCATGACTGGATGCACCGCAGTTTCAAATGGGCGTTGTGCCTGTCGATTCCGTTGTACGGTCTGGTGACGTTGGCCGTGCTGATGGGCTGGGTGCCGGATGCGCCGCTGCCCGTGCTCGCCGCCGGGGACATCGCGCCACCGCCACTGGGGTTTAACTGGACCGGTTTCATCGCGCAGTTTGCCGCCGCCGCCAGCTACAACATCGCTTACGCGCCTTACGTCTCGGACTATTCGCGGTATCTGCCGAAGAACACCTCCAGCGGCAAGCTGATTGCCGTGGTGTTTGTTGGCGCCTCGTTGTCCGGCGCGTGGATGATTTCCGTGGGCGGCTGGCTCGCCGATCACCTGCATTCCACCGACGTGCTGGTGGCGCTCGGACAGGTCGGCAATGTGATGTCGCCACTGGTTGGCACGGCCGTGGTGGTGATCACGATTCTGGCGATCCTGCCGGTGATTGCGATGAACATCTACAGCGCCAAACTGACAACGCTGACGTGCGTCGACTCGATCAAAAAAATCCAACCCACACGCAAGGCACGGGTGCTGGCGATCACCTTCGTGATCCTCCTGCAATTGGGCGTGGCGCTGAGTATTCAGAGCACGGGCAAAGGTTTGTCGGTGCTGGGGATTTACCTGGTGGTGATGCTGTACTTCCTGGTGCCCTGGACGTCGGTCAACCTCACTGACTACTTCTTCGTGCGCAAGGGCCGCTACGCGATCCCGCACTTCTTCATGCCCAAGGGCAACATCTACGGCAGCTGGGGCGTGCGCGGCATTGCCGCGTACGCCATCGGGTTTGTCGCGATGATCCCGTTTTTCTACATCTACGACGGCGTTGAACAGCGCGAGGTGTATGTCGGCCCGCTCGCCAGAGCGCTGGGCAGCATCGACATCGCCTGGCTGGTCGGGTTGATCGTTTCGGGGCTGGCGTATTACTGGTTCAGCCGCTCGATCGACCTGGCGAGTGAAGAAACCGTGATCCGCCAGATCGAAAAAACCTCTCCGCAATACACCACCGGCGACTCGCTGACGCGACGCGTGTCGCCTGCAATCAAGCCATCGACGGCCGGGAGATAAGCATGGCTACGCAAAAATACGACTACATCATCATCGGTGCCGGCTCCGCCGGTTGTGTATTGGCCAACCGCTTGAGCGAAGACCCGGACACCTCGGTGCTGGTGCTGGAATTCGGTGGCAGCGATCGCAGTGTGGTGATCCAGATGCCGAGTGCTTTTTCGATTCCGATGAACACCAAAAAATACAACTGGCGCTATGAAACCGAACCGGAGCCATTCCTCAACGGACGGCGCATCCATTGCCCGCGCGGCAAGGTGCTGGGTGGTTCTTCATCGATCAATGGGCTGGTCTACATTCGCGGTCACGCCTGCGATTTTGACGAGTGGGAATCCCTCGGTGCGCAAGGCTGGGGCTACCGCAATTGCCTGCCGTATTTCAAACGTGCCGAGCACTATGAAGCAGGCGGCGACAACTATCGCGGGCAGACCGGGCCGTTGCACACCACCAACGGCAACCACATGAAAAATCCGCTGTACGGCGCGTGGGTGCAGGCCGGCGCCGAGGCGGGTTACATCAAGACCGACGATTGCAACGGCTACATGCAGGAAGGCTTCGGCGCGATGCACATGACCGTGAAAAACGGTGTGCGCTGTTCAACGGCCAACGCCTATTTGCGCCCGGCGATGGAGCGCCCGAACCTCACCGTGATCACCCACGCGATGACCCGGCAGATCCTCCTCGACGGTAAACGTGCGGTCGGCGTCAGCTATGACCACAACGGGCAGACGCACGAGGTCTATTGCCGGCGCGAAGTAGTGGTTTCGTCCGGGCCAATCGGCTCGCCGCACCTGCTGCAACGCTCCGGCATCGGCCCGGCCGACGTGCTGCGCAAGGCCGGCATCGAGGTGCGCCACGATCTGCCCGGTGTCGGTGAAAACCTGCAGGATCACGCCGAGGTGTACATCCAGTTCAGTTGCAAGGAACCGGTGACCCTCAACAGCAAAATGGATCCGCTGAGCAAATTGCTCATCGGTTTGCGCTGGCTGCTGTTCAAGGATGGCCTCGGCGCGACCAACCATTTCGAGGCTGGCGGGTTTATCCGTTCGGACAAGGGTTTGCGCTGGCCGGACATCCAGTTTCACTTCCTGCCGGCGGCCATGCGTTACGACGGCAACAAGCCGATCAAGGGCCATGGCTTTATGGTGCTCACCGGGCCGAATAAGCCCAAAAGTCGCGGCTATGTGCGCGCACGCTCGGCGGATCCGTACGAACATCCGCAGATCCAGTTCAATTACCTGCAACGCGAAGAAGACCGCGAAGGTTTTCGCCGCTGTATCCGCCTGACCCGGGAGATCATCGGCCAGAAAGCCATGGATCGTTTCCGCGACAGCGAGATCGCTCCCGGCGTTTTGGTTAACAGCGACGAAGACCTCGATGCCTTCGTCCGCGAAAACCTCGAAAGCACCTATCACCCGTGCGGCTCCTGTCGAATGGGCGAGGACGCGCTGGCGGTGGTGGACTCCGAACTGCGCGTGCACGGCCTCGATGGCCTGCGCGTGATCGATTCGTCGGTGTTCCCGAGCGAGCCGAACGGCAACCTCAATGCTCCGACCATCATGCTCGCCGAACGCGCCAGTGATCTGCTGCGCGGGCGGGCGATGTTGCCGCCGTCAGAGGCGCCGGTGGGGTTGGTGCAGGATTGGGAGAACAGCCAGCGCACATCGTTGCCAGGGCGCAATGTCCGGGTTTAGCTGTTCGAGTGATCCAGCGCCGACGTAGGTGGTGTGCATTTAGATCATTAAGTTGTCAGTTACGGTCATTGAGTGATCACGGTGCGGCTCTTAGTCTGTCGAACATGACTGACGGGGGACGCAGAGCTCCCGCAACTTTTCCGTGATTGCTCGTTGTGGAGTTACCGATGACCGCCGCTCATTACCCGCACCTGTTGGCCCCGCTGGATCTGGGATTCACCACGCTGCGCAACCGCACCCTGATGGGCTCGATGCACACCGGCCTGGAAGAAAAACCGGGCGGTTTCGAGCGCATGGCGGCGTACTTCGCTGAGCGTGCGCGCGGCGGTGTTGGCCTGATGGTGACTGGCGGGATCGGCCCGAATGACGAGGGCGGCGTTTATTCTGGTGCGGCCAAGCTGACCACCGAAGAAGAAGCGCTCAAGCACCGCATCGTCACCCGCGCGGTGCATGACGCGGGCGGCAAGATCTGCATGCAGATTCTCCACGCCGGTCGTTATGCCTACAGCCCGAAACAAGTGGCACCGAGCGCGATTCAGGCGCCGATCAATCCGTTCAAACCGAAAGAGCTGGACGAGGAAGGCATCGAGAAGCAGATCAGTGATTTCGTCACTTGCTCGGTGCTGGCGCAAACCGCCGAGTACGACGGCGTCGAAATCATGGGCTCGGAAGGTTATTTCATTAACCAGTTCCTCGCCGCGCACACCAACCACCGTACCGACCGTTGGGGCGGCAGCTACGAAAACCGTATGCGCCTGCCGGTGGAAATCGTCCGCCGTGTGCGCGAAGCGGTGGGCCCGAACTTCATCATCATTTTCCGTCTGTCGATGCTCGACCTGGTCGAGGGCGGCAGCACCTGGGATGAGATCGTCACCCTGGCCAAAGCCATTGAGCAGGCCGGCGCGACCATCATCAACACCGGCATCGGCTGGCACGAAGCGCGGATTCCGACCATCGCCACCAAAGTGCCGCGTGCCGCGTTCAGCAAGGTCACTGCCAAGCTGCGTGGTTCGGTGAGCATTCCGTTGATCACCACCAACCGCATCAACACCCCGGAAATCGCCGAGCAGATTCTCGCTGAAGGCGATGCCGACATGGTCTCGATGGCGCGGCCGTTCCTCGCTGATCCGGACTTCGTCAACAAGGCTGCTGAAGGCCGCGCCGACGAAATCAACACCTGCATCGGTTGCAACCAGGCGTGCCTCGATCACACCTTCGGCGGCAAGCTGACCAGTTGCCTGGTCAACCCGCGTGCCTGCCACGAGACCGAACTCAACTATCTGCCGGTGCAGCAGATCAAGAAGATTGCCGTGGTCGGTGCTGGCCCTGCCGGTTTGTCTGCCGCGACCGTGGCCGCCGAGCGTGGCCATCAGGTGACCTTGTTCGATTCGGCCAGCGAAATCGGCGGTCAGTTCAACATCGCCAAGCGTGTGCCGGGCAAAGAAGAGTTTTTCGAAACCCTGCGCTACTTCAAGCGCAAGCTGCAAACCACCAATGTTGAGGTGTGCCTGAACACTCGCGTTGATGTGGCCAAACTGGTTGAAGGCGGCTACGACGAAATCATCCTCGCCACCGGCATCGCCCCGCGTCTGCCGGCGATTCCCGGCGTTGAGAACGCCAAGGTGTTGAACTACATCGACGTGATCCTTGAGCGCAAACCGGTTGGCAAGCGTGTCGCGGTGATCGGTGCGGGCGGCATCGGTTTTGACGTCTCGGAATTCCTTGTTCATGAAGGCGTTGCGACCAGTCAGGATCGCGCCGCGTTCTGGAAAGAATGGGGCATCGACACGAAACTGGAAGCACGCGGTGGCGTCGCCGGGATCAAAGCGGCGCCGCATGCACCGGCGCGTGAAGTGTTCCTGTTGCAGCGCAAGAAAACCAAGGTCGGCGACGGTCTGGGTAAAACCACTGGCTGGATTCACCGTACCGGTTTGAAGAACAAGCAGGTGCAGATGCTCAACAGCGTGGAATACCTGAGCATTGATGATGACGGTCTGCACATTCGCATCGGCGAAACCGGCGAGCCGCAACTGCTGGCGGTGGACAACATCGTGATTTGCGCGGGGCAGGATCCGTTGCGTGAGCTGCACGATGGTCTGGTCGCGGCGGGGCAGAATGTGCACCTGATCGGCGGCGCGGATGTCGCGGCAGAGCTGGATGCCAAACGCGCGATCAATCAAGGCTCGCGCCTCGCCGCTGAACTGTAAACACCCACTGTAGGAGCTGCCGCCGGCGGCCCTATTTTGTTTTTTTTTTTTTTAATCAATATAA
>NZ_JASCPK010000054.1:0-34574 GCF_029959385.1 Pseudomonas sp. PS01303 | reverse complement strand
TGCTCTTTGTAGGAGTGAGCCTGCTCGCGATAGCTGACTTCCAGTCACATCAATGTTGGATGTGCCGCAGTCATCGCGAGCAGGCTCACTCCTACAGGGTTCTGCGTCAGGCGGCCTGTCGCAGTTGAGGTTTCACTGCGGCTTCACGCCGTGCATCCTTGGGGCCGAACACTTCCCGCGGTTCCGGGAACAGGCTCAGCAACGTCAGGTACACCACCGACGCCAGGCCCAATGTCACCGGCAAGCTGATGTCGATGCCGCCGGCCATTTCACCCAGCGGGCCAACGAATTGCCCCGGCAGGTTGACGAAGCACAGGCCGACCGCCGCGCTCGGGATCCATGCGCCCAGACCGCGCCAGTTCCAGCCGTGGTTGAACCAGTAGCGTCCGCCCTGTTCGCCGCGCGTGAACACTTGCAGGTCATCCGGGCAGTAGAAACCGCGACGTACCAACAGGCCGATGATCATGATCACCATCCATGGCGTGGTGCAGGTGATGATCAGCACGGCGAAGGTCGACACGCTCTGCACCAGGTTCGCCGCGAAGCGACCGATGAAGATGAAGGCAATCGACAGCACGCCGATCAACAGCGTCGCTTTCACCCGCGACAGCACGCGCGGGAACACGCTGGACATGTCCAGCCCGGTGCCATACAGCGACGTGGTGCCGGTGGACATGCCGCCGATCACCGCAATCAGGCACACCGGCAGGAAGAACCAGCTCGGCGACACCGCCAGCAAACCACCGACATAGTTGTTCGCCGCGATGTAGTCCGGCGCCTTGATCGCGACGATGGTCGCGGTGGTCAGGCCGAACAAAAACGGAATCAGGGTTGCCAACTGTGCCGCGATCACCGCCAGCATGATCTGGGCTTTCGGGGTTGTGCGCGGGATGTAGCGTGACCAGTCGCCGAGGAAGGCGCCGAAGGAAATCGGGTTGCTCATCGCCACCAGCGCGGCGCCGATAAACGCCGCCCAGAAACCTGCCTGACCGAGGGCCACGCTGCCGGCGTACTGGCTGTCGAAGGCGGGGGCAAAGGCGAAAATGCCGAGCAGGAACAACAGGCTCGCGGCCCACACCGCGATGCGGTTGACCCACAGCATGATGCGGAAGCCGTAGATGCACACGGTGAGCACCAGCAACGCGAACAAGCCGTAGGCCAGACCCAGGGTCAGGTCGGTTTCCGGCAGGCCGATCAGACGTTTGGCACCACCGACCAGCGCGTCACCCGAACTCCACACCGACAGTGAGAAGAACGCGATCGCCGTCAACAACGACAGGAACGAGCCGACGATCCGCCCGTGCACACCGAAATGCGCACCCGATGACACGGCATTGTTGGTGCCGTTGAGCGGGCCGAACAGGCCCATCGGCGCAAGGATCAGCGCACCGACCACCACGCCCAGCACGATCGCCCAGACGCCGGCCTGAAAAGACAGACCGAACAGCACCGGGAAACTGCCGAGCACGGCGGTGGCGAAGGTATTGGCGCCGCCGAAGATCAAGCGAAACAGGTCGCTGGGTCGGGCGTCGCGCTCATGATCCGGGATCTGTTCGACCCCGTTTGTTTCAATGCTGCTAAGGCTTTTTTCGTTGTTGTTGTTATTCATGATCTGCTCCGATCACAAAGGCGCGCTCATCGTTCGTGAGCGTCACCTGTTTTGGCTAAGGGGATGGCAGCCCTTCCGGCATCGCGGACAAATGTTCGTGGCAGGCCAGCCAATGGCCTTGTTGTTCTAGGCTCGACGCTTGTTTCTTGAAAACAATCGTCTCGCGCTCCTGGCTGAAGTGTTGCTCCCCTTGCATGCGCAGCTCGGTGGCCACGTCATGGATGAAAATCGCCACGTCACCTTGCAGGCTGACGAAGGCGTTGCTCGAGGTGCACGCAAGCACCTCGAAGCCATCCTCGGCGCGCCAGTTGTCCCACAAGGCCTGATAGGCATCGCGCGACAGCAACGGCTGTTCGAGGGTGTAGAAAACGAAACTTGCATCGGCGCTGAACGCGCCGAAGTAAGCCTCGCGATCGTTACGGGCAAAGGCAGCCACCAGTTCGGCGGCCGCTTGCAGAACCTGATCACGTTCGTTCATGACGCAACCCTCAGCGGTGAACCACGCCAGGCAGTACGCAGAGCATTTCGTACAGCAGGTTGGCGGCCAGCAGCGAGGTGTTACCGGTGGTGTCGTAAGCGGGCGAGACTTCTACCAGATCGCAACCGATCAAGTCGAGGCCTTGGCAGCCGCGAACGATTTCAATCGCCTGAATGGTCGTCAGACCACCGATTTCCGGGGTGCCGGTGCCAGGCGCCCAGGCCGGATCGATGCCGTCGATGTCGAAGCTGAGGTACACCGGGCCGCCGCCGACTTTCTCGCGCACTTCGGCCATCAGCGGTGCCAGCGACTTGTGCCAGCACTCTTCAGCCTGAACCACGCGGAAACCCTGATCGCGGCTCCAGTTGAAGTCGTCAGCGGTGTAACCCTGAGCGCGCAGACCGATCTGCACGACGCGATCACAATCGAGCAGACCTTCTTCAACCGCGCGGCGGAAGGTGGTGCCGTGGGCGATTTTCTCGCCGAACATGTGATCGTTGACGTCCGCGTGGGCATCGATGTGCACCAGACCGACCTTGCCATGCTTCTTATGAATCGCACGCAGGATCGGCAGGGTGATGGTGTGGTCGCCACCCAGGGTCATCGGGATCACGTTGTGCTCGAGGATGTTGTCGTAGGCTTCTTCGATGATGCGCACGGCGTCGAGCAGGTTGAAGGTGTTGATCGCCACGTCGCCAATGTCGGCCACGGCCAGCGAGTCGAACGGCGCAGCGCCGGTCGCCATGTTGTAAGGGCGGATCATCACCGATTCGGTGCGAATGTCGCGTGGCCCGAAGCGGGTGCCGGGGCGCAGCGAAGTACCGATGTCCAGTGGCACGCCTACGAAGGCAGCGTCCAGGCCGGCAGCGGTCGGTACATGGGGGAGTCGGAGCATGGTGGCGATGCCGCCGAAGCGCGGCATTTCGTTGCCGCCCAGTGGTTGGTGAAGAATCTTGTCCACGGGTAGGGCCTCATCGTCTTTGTTTTATTTATATCGGCGCGCCGTTGAGCACAGGTTCGGACGCCGCTGTGGGGCCGATGATGCGAAATGTAGTGAGGGGAAAGAATCGCTACGGGCAAATACTTAGTTCAGATTTTTCTAAACTAATGCCAGACTTCCACACCGGCTCGTTCCCATGCTCCGCGTGGGAATGCATCTACGGACGCTCCGCGTCCAGCCGTACTTGCAGGTGACGCAGAGCGTCACAGGCTGCATTCCCACGCAGAGCGTGGGAACGATCCTTGGAGTAGACATGGCCAACGCTTTACCCGACCTGAAACTATTGCGCATCTTCGTCAGCGTCGTGCGCCATCAGGGTTTCGCCAATGCGCAGCAGGAACTCAACCTGTCGACCTCGGCGATCAGCACCTACATGAGCCAGCTCGAAGCCGCGCTAGGTCTGGTGCTGTGCCATCGCGGGCGCGGCGGGTTCAGCCTGACCAGCAAGGGTGAGCTGTTCCATCAGGAAACCCTGCGCCTGCTCGCCGAACTCGAAGGGTTCGAGCAATACGCCGCCGCGCTCAAGGGCGAATTGCGCGGCACGCTCAACCTCGGGGTGATCGACTCCACGGTCAGCGACAAGGCCTTGCCGTTCGCCGAAGCCATCGGCGGCTACAGTCAGGAACACCCGGCGGTGCATTTGCACTTATCGGTGATGAGCCCCTACGAACTGCAACTCGGTGTGCAGGACAACCGCCTCGATCTGGCCATCGGCGCGTTCTCCACACGGATGAGCGGTCTGGTCTACATGCCGCTGTACCGCGAACAGCACTGGTTGTATTGCAGCAGCCGCCATCCTTTGTTCAACGAGCGGCGCATCCCCGAGCAAGTCATCACTCAGCAGCGCATGGTCGGTCGTGGTTACTGGAGTCAGGCGGAACTGGCGCGTCACGGTTTCAAACACAGCGCAGCGACCGTGGAAAGTATGGAGGCGCAGCTGATTCTGGTGTTGTCCGGCGCCTACATTGGTTACTTGCCGGAGCACTACGCGCAGGCGTGGGCCGACAAAGGGGATTTGCGGGTTCTGCTGCCGGCGACGTTCGGTTATCAGGCGCCGTTCTCGATGATCATGCGCCGGGGCCGTAGCCGTGAGCCGCTGATCCAGACCTTCCGCGATTTGCTCAAAGCACAGCTCAATCAGGCTTAGCTTGTAGGAAAAAGAAGTATGTCCAGACCTCAATGCCCGCGCTGCCTGCGCCCACAAACCCATTGCCTGTGCCCGCTGATCCCCAGCCTCGACAGCCGCACGCGGGTGTTGCTGTTGCAGCATCCGAGCGAGGTCAATCATGCGTTGAACACCGCGCGATTGGCGGCGTTGGGGTTGAGCAATGCCGAGTTGATTGTGGGTGAGGTGTTTGAGGATTTGCCGACGCTGCTGAATCAGCCGGGCTATCGGGCGCGGTTGTTGTTTCCCGCCGATGATGCGCAGCCGATGCAGGCTTACGCTGAGTCGGATGAGCCGTTGTTACTGGTGGTGCCTGATGGAACGTGGCGTAAAGCGCGCAAGATGCTGCACCTCAATCCACTGCTGGCGGCGTTGCCACGGGTGACGCTGGCCGAGGGCGGGGTGTCGCGCTATCGGTTGCGCAAGGCCCCGGGGCCGGGGGCGTTGTCGACGGTTGAGGCGATTGTGCAGGCGTTGCAAACGCTGGAGGCGCCGGTTTCGTTTGAACCGCTGCTCAAGCCGTTTGAAGCGTTGATCGAGGGGCAGATTGCGGCGATGGGGGAGGAGACCTTTCAGCGTAATCATGGCGATAGATGATCGTTCCCACGCTCTGCGTGGGAATGCATCCAGTGACGCTCTGCGTCACAGTCGCAGAGGGACGCGGAGCGTCCCGGGCGGCATTCCCACGCGGAGCGTGGGAACGATCATTCGCTACCGCTCGCGCATCGCCTCAGTCCGCGCCTTCAACACCGGTTTCAACAGGTAATCCAGCACACTCTTCTCGCCGGTAATAATGTCCACCGTCGCCACCATCCCCGGAATAATCAGCAGCGGCTTCACATCTCCGCCCAAATGGTTTTTATCGGTGCGCACCTGAATCAGGTAAAAGCTGTTGCCCTTGTCATCAGTAATCGTGTCCGCGCCGATCAACTCAAGCTTGGCGCTCAGCCCGCCGTAAATCGTGTAGTCATATGCACTGAACTTGACCATCGCCTTCTGCCCCGGATGCAGAAACGCGACATCCTGCGGGCGCACTTTGGCTTCGATCAGCAGGTTGTCCTCCAGCGGCACGATTTCAACCATGTCGCTGCCCGGCTGCACCACGCCGCCGATGGTGTTGACCTTCAATTGCTTGATCACGCCGTGCACCGGTGAAGTCACGGTGGTGCGGGTGACCCGGTCGTCGATGGCGATGCTGGTCGCGGTGATTTTTGACAGGTCGGTGCGTTTCTCATTTAGCTCTTTGGCGGCTTCGGAGCGGAAGGTTTGTTCGGATTCGTCGATCTTGCTGCGGATCTCGGCAATCGCCGATTCGGCACGGGGAATGGCGAGTGTGGTGGCGTTCAGCGAACCTCGGATCTCCACCGCGCTGCGCTTCAATCGCAGGATCTCCACCGGCGACACCGCACCGGTTTTCACCAGCGGTTCGGACATGTTCATCTCTTGCTGCAGCAACGCCAGGCTGGAACTGAACTGGCCCTGCTTGGAACGAAATTCCGCCAGTTCCTGGGTTTTCTGCCGCAGTTGTTCGCTGAGGGTTCGTTGTTCACTGGCCAGTCGGCGCTGGCGTTGGTCATACAGCGAGCGCTCGTCTTCAGCGACTTGCGGCGCTTTGGCGACCACTTCATCGGAGAGCTTGAACGGCCGGCCTTCCGCTTCGGCCGACAGTCTTTCGACCTGCGCCGTCAGCGCATAACGATCGGCCTCGCTCTCGCCTTTGTTCGAACGGAAGCGCGTGTCATCCAGACGCAGCAGGGTGTCGCCCTTGTTCACCATTTGCCCTTCACGCACGAAGATCTCGGTAACGATGCCGCCCTCAAGGTTCTGGATCACCTGAATCTTGCTCGACGGAATCGCCTTGCCTTCGCCCATGGTCACTTCTTCGAGCACGGCGAATTTGGCCCAGACCACCGCACTGATCAGCAGCCCCGCCGCCAGCCACACGGTGATCCGCGACCAGCGCGGCGAATCCTGCAACGCGGCCCCGGCGGTTTCCGGCATGAACTCGGCTTCGGCACTTTTGCCGAAACTGTCGAAGTAGCCGCGAGATTTGCTATCTGAAGATGCCGACATGGGGCGATACCCCTCAATTAAGAAACATCAAACTGGATGACCCATCAGTGGCCAGGGAGCTTCCCCTCGCCACAGAACCTCCCTTTGCCCAGAGCTTTCTGTGTTCAGAGAACTTCCCTGGTGGCCACAGAAAATTCCTGTGGCCAAAAAGCTTTCCTGTGGTGAGGGGATTTATCCCCGATGGGTTGCGCAGCAGCCCCCAAAATCTTGTGGGCGCTGCGCACCCAAACGGGGATAAATCCCCTCGCCACAGGTTTTGTGTAAGGCACAGGTTCTGTGCAATGCAGGACACTTTTTTGTGTTAGCCATAAATTATGGTTAAGCATCTACACCGCCGCAGAGCCGACGCGGCCCTTGCGCAGTGCTTCGATGACTGCTTCTTTCGGGCCGTCGGCGACGATCCGGCCGTTGTCGAGTACCAGCAGCCGATCCACCAGGCTCAGCATCGAGGTGCGGTGGGTGACCAGCAGCAGGGTTTTGCCTTGCACCCAACCATGAAGTTTCTGGCGCAGGATGTCTTCGCTGCTGTTGTCCATGGCGCTGGTGGGTTCGTCGAGCAGCATGATCGGCGGGTCGAGCAACAGCGAACGCGCGAGCAATACCGCTTGGCGTTGGCCGCCGGACAGCAATTGCCCGCGCTCACCGACCGGCCGATCAAAGCCTTGCGGATGCTGGCGGGCGAGTTCGGTGACGCCGGTCAGCTCAGCCACTTCAAGCATCCGCGAATCGCTGACGTAGCGTGCGCCGAGGGTGAGGTTATCGCGCAGGCTGCCCGCCAGCAGCGGCAGGTCGTGGGCGACATAGCCGATTTGCTGGCGCAGATCCGCGACATCCAGTTGCCGCAGGTCGAGACCGTCGAGCAGCAACTGGCCTTCTTCTGGCTCATAGAAACCCATCACCAACCGCGCCAAGGTGCTTTTACCCGAGCCACTGCGACCGATAATGCCAACCCGCTCACCGGCCTTGAGGCTGAAACTGATGTTGCTCAGGGCCGGCGCATTCTGGCCGTTGTAGTGAAAGGTCACGCCGTTGACGTCCAGCGCACCTTGCAGTTGCGTGCGTTCCAGCGGCCGCTGTTTGCCGTCACGTTCTTGCGGCAACGACATCAATGCGTCGGTGCTTTTCATGGTCAATTGCGCTTGCTGATAACGGGTGATCAGCCCGGCGATCTGCCCCAGCGGCGCGAGAACGCGGCTGCCGAGCATGTAGCTGGCGACCAGCGCACCGACGCTGAGGTTGCCGGCGATGATGCTGTAAACCCCGGCGACAATCGTCGCCATCCCCGAGAACTGCTGAATGAACAATGTGCCGTTGGTTGCCAGCGCCGAGAGATTGCGCGCATGGCTGTCGAGGCGGGTGAGGGCGCCGTGGGTGCTTTCCCATTTGTGCTGGCGCTCGCTTTCGGCGCTGCAGGCCTTGAGGGTTTCCAGACCGCCGAGGGTTTCGATCAGCACGGCCTGGCGTTCGGCGCCGAGGCTCAGGCTTTTCTGCACGGTGTCGCGTAGGCGCACCTGAATCGCCAGGGCGAAGATGATCGTGATCGGAAACGCCAACATCGGAATCACCACCAGCCAGCCGCCGAGCAGACCGATCACTACCAGCATCAGCACGACGAAGGGCAGGTCGATCAGGCTGGTCAGGGTGACGGCGGTGAGGAATTCACGCAGACCCTGAAAGTCATGAATGCTCTGCGCAAACCCGCCGATGGTCGCTGGCCGCGCCTTCATCGACATGCCGGTGATGCGCTCAAACAAAGTCGCGGAAAGGATCACATCGGTTTTCTTGCCGGCGGTGTCGAGCAAGTGCGCACGCACCACCCGCAGCACCAGTTCGAAACCGGTGCCGATCAACAGGCCAATCGACAACACCCATAAGGTCGACGTCGCTTGGTTTGGCACCACGCGGTCGTAGGTCTGCATGACAAACAGCGGCACCATCAGGCCCAGCAGGTTGATCAGAAAACTGGCGAGAATCGCATCGCCGTATAGCCATTTCGACAGCTTCAGCGTGTCGCGAAACCACGCATGCACGCGCGGCACCAGCGGCGAGCGCAGGTCTTCGAGTTCGTGGCGCGGCCGGGCGAACAAGGCCTGGCCGCTGTAGTGTTCGGTGAGTTCTTCACGGCTGACCCATTGCTCGCCGCCATCGGCTTCGCTGGGCAGAATCAGCGCTTTACCGTCATCGCCAAAACGCCGCAACACGGCGGTGCGGCCGTCGTTGAGCAACAACAGAATCGGCAGGTTCAGTGGTGAAATATCTTTCAGTTCACGGCGCAACATCCGCGCCTGCAACCCTGCACGAGCAGCCGCACGGGGTAGCAAATCGAGGCTCAAACGTTGTTTGTTCAGCGGCAGCCCGGCACTCAGGCTGGCGCGACTGACCGTCGCGCCATGCAGTTTGCAGAGAATCAACAGACCGTCGAGTAACGGATCATCGAAGCTCAGCCGCGGATCGACCCCAGAGTTGCCGGGTTCCATGCTGGTCATATTGATCGCTCCTTTGAACTGGCTCGGACACCCACATCAACCCTGCTGCATGATCGTTCCCACGCTCTGCGTGGGAATGAAGCCCATGACGCTCCGCGTCACTGGACGCAGAGCGTCCCTAGAGGCATTCCCACGCAGAACGTGGGAACGATCATGCAGCCTTCGGCAGCTCCTACAGAGGGGTTATTTCAGCTCGGGGAGGCGGGCTTCGTTTTTCACCTCGCTGGAAGCGATCGCATCGGCGGGCAGCACCACCCGTTGTTTGCTCAGCAACTGGCCCATGTTCGCCAGCACGCGGTACATCGAATATTCCTCGGTGTAGCGAATTTCGGTGTAACGACGGTTGGCGTTGTAGAGCTCGTTTTCACTGTCGAGCAAGTCAAGCAGGGTACGTTGGCCGAGGCCGAACTGATCCTGATACGCGGCGCGTACACGCTTGGTGGTTTCCGCGTATTCGCGGGCGGTCGGGGTCTGTTTCTTCGCGTTGAGCATGGCGTTCCAGGCCAGGTGAATGTTCTCGTTGAGCTGACGCAGGGCGTTGTTGCGGATGTCCATCGCCTGATTGATCTGGTGCGCATCGGAGGCCAGTCGCGCCTTGTCGCTGCCGCCACGGAACAGGTTGTAGTTCATGATCACGCCGACACGCCATTCGTTGTCGTGGCCTTCATCGCCCTGCACGTTGTTGTTCGCGCCCACCGCTGCTTCAGCGTCGAAGCGTGGGTAGAACGGCGACTTGGCTACTTCGTATTGGCTCTCGGCCGATTGCACGTCGGCCTGCGCCGATTTCAGGTACGGGTTGTTTTCGACCATGCTCTGCTGGGCTTCCGGCAGGGTGGTCGGCAACTCGCCACGGGTCGTGGCCGGGGCTTCCAGTTCATCAGGCATGCGCCCGACGACGCTGAAGAAGTTCGACTCGGCATCCGCCAGATCCACTTCAGCGGTGTCGAGGTTGTTTTGCGCCAGTGCTTTACGCGCCACCGATTGATCGGAGTCGGCGGTGCTGCCAATGCCGCGCTCGGTGCGCAGGCCGATCTGATCGTTGACGCGCAAGTGCGCTTGCAGGTTGTTCGTGGCCAGGGTCACCAGTTCGCGGCGCTTGAGCACTTCGAGGTAGACCTCGATGGTGCGCAGGGCCAGATCCTGAGCGGTGCCTTGCGCGTAGTAGGCGCGCGAATTGGACACGCCTTTGGTGCGCTCAACCTCGTTGGCGGTGTTGAAACCGTCGAACAGCATTTGCCGTAAACGCAGCTCGGACTGGGTGTAGTTGAGAATTCGTGTGTCGTGGTTACCGAAGGCGCGGGTGTTGGTGTTGTCGCTGTAGCCACGACCGTAAGCGGCGTTCAAATCGACGGACGGATAGAAACCGCCCTTGGCGACTTTGACTTGTTCATCAGCCGACAGGCGTGCGTCCACGCGCGAAGCGAGTTCCGGGTGGGTGGCGATGGTGCTTTGGATCGCCTCGGTGAGGTTCATGGCCTGGGCTTGGGATGTGCAAGCCATGGCCAGCAAAACCGCGCTGCAGAGGGGGGTTAAAACGCGCATGGGTGCATCTCCCTGAGTCCTGATGGTGTGTTACTGTCGCCAAAAATTTGACGATATTTTTAGTGGAAAGCGTTTCACTCTTGTAACAACAGAGCTAAGAACATAATGAAGCGTAGCTAAGAAAAAATTTTCATAAGGCTTATTCCGAAAAAAACTTATGCGGTTTGTAAAATCCGGCACATTGTTCAGCTCGAAAGCCTTTGTTTTATGCGCGCTAGGGAGCGCAGAAAGGCTTGAGGAAAGTTCCATTCACTTTGCGACATACGGCGAAGTACTGCTGAAGGGGAGGGACGCGTAGCGGCTGGGGAGCGACAGATTTTTGTCACTCGAGTGATTCACCGGCGTTACGTAGCGCTCGTGGGTTTGCTGCATTGATCAGGTTTTTCAAGTGCTTGATAGCACTGATGTTTCCTGAACGGCGCAACCTGCGAACGAACTGTCGAAGGCGCGAGCGTCGCCACGGCAACCCGATTGAGCCATGGGCTACTTCGTTAACCAGTGCCGACAGTGGTCGGCAGCGGAGGAATTCACATGGCAACGCTCATCGGTACCGTCACTAAAGTCATTGGTCAGGTTTTCGCACAGGCAGCGGATGGCACAAAACGCGCCTTGGTCGAGGGCGATCGGCTGTTTGCCGGCGATCAATTGATCACCGGGGCCGAAGGCGCCGTCGCCGTTCATCTGCAAAATGGCAAAGAGCTAACCCTTGGGCGCGGCAGCAGCATGACCCTGTCCGGGCAACTGCTCGCCGATCAGGCCGCGCACGTGAACGCGGCCGAGGCGGTGACCCCGAGCGAAGCGCAACTGACCGACGTTGAGCAAATCCAGAAAGCCATCGCCGCCGGTGATGACCCGTCGAAAACCGCTGAAGCCACTGCCGCCGGGCCAAACGCCCCGGGTGGCGCGCCGGGTGAAGCGGGCGGTGGTCACAGTTTTGTCTTGCTGACGGAAGTTGGCGGGCGCGTTGATCCGATCATCGGATTCCCCACCGCCGGGTTCGGCGGCATCCCTGAATTCCCCGAAGAACGCCACAACGTGGTGATCGACAACGGCGACGACACGCCAGTGATCGTGCCGCCACCGGTCAACAATCTGGTGACCCTCAACGGCCTGTCCGTGCCGGGTGGCGAGCTGAACCTCAACGAAGCCAATCTGCCTGACGGTTCCGCCGCCAACCCTGCTGCACTGACCCAAAGTGGCAGCTTCACCGTTAATGCGCCGGACGGTTTGACCAGCCTCAGCGTCGGCGGCATCAGCCTGGTCAACGGTGGTGTGGCGGTCGGTTTCCCGCAGTCGATCACCACGCAACTGGGCAACACCCTGACCATCACCGGCTACAACGCGAGCACCGGTGTCGTCACCTACAGCTATACCCTCAACGGCAACGACACCCATGCAGCGGGCGATGGCGCGAACAACCTCAGTGAACAATTCACCGTGGTTGCCGGCGACAGCAATGGCGATACCGCGACCGGTACGCTCGACGTCAACATCACCGACGACGTGCCGCGCGCAGTGGATGACAGCAACAGCTCAACCGCTTCGGAAACCTTGCTGACGCTGACCGGCAATGTGCTGACCAACGATGTGCAAGGCGCTGACCGCGTGGCCACTGGCCCGGTGACGCCGGGCACGTTCACCGGCACTTACGGCACCCTGGTGCTGAACGCCAACGGCACTTACACCTACACGCTGAATACCAGTGACGCCGATTTCAAAGCGCTGCACGGCGGTGGCAACGGCACCGAAACCTTCGCCTACACCCTCACCGATTCCGACGGCGATAGCAGCACCGCGAATCTGGTTTTGCAGATCCACAACAACGACGACCCGGTGACCCTCGGCGGTTTGAATATTGCGGGCGGCGAGCTGACAGTTTTCGAGAAAAACCTGGCCTTGGGCAGTTCACCTGATTCGGCAGCGCTGACGCAAAGTGGCAGCTTTACGGTGACGGCACTCGATGGCGTCACCACGCTGACCGTCGGCGGCATTGCCGTGGTCACCAACGGTGTGGCGGCTGGGTTTCCGCAATCGGTGACGACGCCGCTGGGCAGCACGTTGACCATTACCGGGTTCAACGCGGCGACAGGCGTGGTCAGTTACAGCTACACCCTGGTCGATAACGAAGCGCATCCGAACGCCAATGGCGCGAACACTCTGCCAGAGCAATTCGCTGTAACCGTCGTCGATGACAACGGCACGACCGCCAATGCCACGCTCGATGTGAACATCATCGACGACCTGCCAAAAGCGGTGGATGACAGCAACACCGGCACCGCCTCGGAGACCAATCTCAGCCTCACTGGCAACGTGTTGACCAACGATGTGCAGGGCGCCGACCGCGTGGCCACTGGCGAGACTGCCGGGCCGATCACTGCCGGTACGTTTGCGGGGACTTACGGGACTTTGGTGCTGAACGCCAACGGCACTTACACCTACACGCTGAACACCAGCGATGCGGATTTCAAAGCGCTGCACGGTGGCGGTAACGGTACTGAAAACTTCACCTACACCATCACCGATTCCGACGGCGATACCAGCACCGCGAACCTCGTCTTGCAGATCCACAACAACGACGACCCGGTGATCATCAACGGCCTCAACGTGAATGGCGGCGAACTCACCGTTTACGAGAAAAACCTCAGCGACGGCAGCGCACCAGATTCCACCCAACTGACCCAAAGTGGCACGTTCAACATCACCGCACTCGACGGCGTGACCACGCTGACCGTTGGCGGTATTGCCGTCGTCACCAACGGCGTAGCCGCAGGTTTCCCGCAATCAATCACCACGCCTCTGGGCAGCACGCTCACGATCACCGGTTTCAACGAAACCACCGGCGTCGTCAGTTACAGCTACACCCTGGTCGATAACGAAGCGCACGCAACCGCGAACGGCGCGAACAATTTGCCTGAGCAGTTCGCCGTCACCGTCGTCGATGACAACGGCACCACCGCCAACGCGACCCTCGATGTGAATATCGTCGATGACTTGCCAAAAGGCTTAGATGACTCGAACGCAGGCACCGCCTCGGAAACCAATCTGTCGCTCACTGGCAACGTGCTGACCAACGATGTGCAGGGCGCCGACCGTGTGGTCATCGGCGAGAATGCCGGCCCAATCACCGCCGGTACTTTCGCGGGGACTTACGGCACGTTGGTGCTCAACGCCAACGGCACGTACACCTACACCCTCAACACCACCGATGCGGATTTCAAAGCATTGCATGGCGGCGGTGACGGTACCGAAACCTTCACCTACACCATTACCGATTCGGACGGAGATACCAGCACCGCAAACCTCGTCTTGCAGATTCACAACAACGACGATCCGGTGATCATCAACGGCCTCGACGTGAATGGCGGCGAGCTGACTGTTTACGAAAAAAACCTCAGCGACGGCAGCGCACCAGACTCCGGCGCACTGACCCAAAGCGGCACCTTCAACATCACCGCACTCGACGGCGTCACCACGTTGACCGTTGGCGGCATCGCCGTCGTCACCAACGGCGTAGCAGCAGGTTTCCCGCAATCAATCACCACGCCATTGGGTAGCACACTGACCATCACCGGTTTCAACGAAACCACCGGCGTCGTCAGTTACAGCTACACCCTGGTCGATAACGAAGCGCACGCAACCGCTAACGGCGCAAACAATCTGCCAGAGCAGTTCGCCGTCACCGTCGTCGATGACAACGGCACCACCGCCAATGCGACCCTCGATGTAAACATCATCGACGACCTGCCAAAAGGCGTGGACGACAGCAACGCCGGCACCGCCTCAGAAACCCTGCTGAGCCTGTCAGGCAACGTACTGACCAACGACGTACAAGGCGCCGACCGCGTACCTACCGGCCCGAATGCCGGCCCAATCACCGCCGGTACTTTCTCCGGGACTTACGGCACATTAGTGCTCAACGCCAACGGCACGTACACCTACACGCTGAACACCACCGACGCCGATTTCAAAGCGCTGCTCGGTGGCGGCAACGGGACAGAAACCTTCACCTACACCATTACCGACTCGGACGGCGACACCAGCACCGCAAACCTCGTGCTGCAGATCCACAACAACGACGACCCGGTGATCATCAACGGCCTCAACGTGAATGGCGGCGAGCTGACTGTTTACGAGAAAAACCTCAGCGACGGTAGCGCGACAGATTCCACCCAGCTGACCCAAAGTGGCACCTTCAATATCACCGCACTCGACGGCGTGACTACGCTGACCGTTGGCGGTATTGCCGTCGTCACCAACGGCGTAGCCGCAGGGTTCCCGCAATCAATTACCACGCCACTGGGCAGCACGCTCACGATCACCGGTTTCAACGAAACCACTGGTGTCGTCAGTTACAGCTACACCCTGGTCGATAACGAAGCGCACCCAACCGCGAACGGCGCAAACAATCTGCCAGAGCAGTTCGCCGTCACCGTCGTCGACGATAACGGCACCACCGCCAACGCGACCCTCGACGTCAACATCGTCGACGACCTGCCTAAAGCGCTGGACGACAGCAATACAACCACGGCGTCGGAAAGCCAACTGACGCTGACCGGCAACGTCCTGACCAACGATGTGCAGGGCGCCGACCGTGTCGCCAGCGGGCCGGTTACCGCCGGTACGTTCACCGGTACTTACGGCACCTTGGTGCTCAACGCCAACGGCACGTACACCTACACCCTCGAAACCACCGATGCCGACTTCAAAAATCTGCACGGCGGCGGCAACGGTACCGAGAACTTCACCTACACCATCACCGACTCCGACGGCGATACCAGCACCGCGAACCTGGTGCTGAACATCCATAACAATGACGATCCGGTGGTGCTCAACGGCCTCGACGTCAATGGCGGCGAACTGACGGTCTACGAGAAAAATCTCGGTGACGGCACCGACCCCAATACCCCGGCGCTGACCCAGAGCGGCACCTTCACCGTCACGGCCCTCGACGGTCTGCAAACCCTGACCGTCGGCGGCATCAACGTGGTGACCGGTGGCGTGGCCGCAGGTTTCCCACAATCGATCACCACGCCGTTGGGCAGCACGCTGACCATCACCGGTTACAACGAAACCACCGGTGTCGTCAGCTACAGCTACACCCTGGTCGATAACGAAACCCACCCGAATGCCAACGGCGCCAACAGCATCACCGAGAACTTCAACGTGGTGGCGACGGACACCGATGGCAGCACCGCCAACGGCCAGATCAACGTCAACATCGTCGATGATTTGCCGAGCGCCCACCCAGATGCCGCGTCGGTGGCAGAGGGCGGAACCGTCAGCGGCAATGTGCTCGACAACGATATCGGCGGCGCCGATGGCCCGGCGGCGACCGGCGCGGTGGTTGGCGTGCGTGCCGGCGCCGACACGTCGACCTCGGCCCTCGGTGGCCTGAACAGCAACATCAACGGCGCCTACGGCTACCTGACCCTGGATGCCAATGGCAACGCCGTTTACCACAGCAATCCCAATGCGGTGAACGGCCCGGGCGCGGTGGATGTATTCACCTACACCGTGCGCGATTCCGACGGTGATGAAAGCACCACAACCATCACCATCGACGTCGCCAACAGCAAACTGTATGCGACCAGCGACACCGATGTGACCGTGTTCGAGAAAGCGCTCGACTTGACCAAGGACGGCGCGGATCTGGCCCCCGGTACGGTCACCGGCAGCGACCCGAGCAACACCGGCGAAACCGCGTCCGGCACTCTGGTCGGCTCGGTCACTGGCGCGGTCGGCGCGATCAGCTATGCATTGGTCGGCAGTGCCACCGGCAACTACGGACAGATCGTCCTCAACCCCAACGGCACCTACACCTACACCCTGACATCGCCGGCGACCACCACGCCGCATGCCGATGACGGCGCCAACATCCTCACCGAAAGCTTTACTTATCAGGCCACCGATTCGCTGGGCAATATCGTCACCAGCACCATCGTCGTCAGCATCGTCGACGACGTGCCACATGCAGTGAACGACGGCAACGCCAACAGCGCTTCGGAAAGCCTGTTGACCCTCACCGGCAACGTGCTGACCAACGATGTGCAAGGCGCCGACGTGGTCGCGAGCGGGCCGATTACTCCCGGCACCTTCACCGGCACCTACGGCAAACTGGTGCTCAACGCCGATGGCTCGTACACCTACACGCTGGACACCAATGATGCCGACTTCAAAAATCTGCACGGCGGTGGCAACGGCACCGAGACGTTCACCTACACCCTGACCGATGCCGATGGCGACGTCAGCACCGCCAACCTGGTGCTGAACATCCACAACAATGACGATCCGGTGGTGCTCAACGGCCTCGACGTCAACGGCGGCGAACTCACCGTTTACGAGAAAAACCTCAGCGACGGCACCAGCCCGAACACAGCCTTGCTGACCCAAAGCGGCACCTTCACCGTGACCGCCCTCGACGGCCTGCAAACTCTGACGGTCGGCGGCATTGCCGTGGTGACCAACGGTGTCGCCGCAGGCTTCCCGCAGTCGGTGGTTTCACCGCTGGGCAGCACCTTCACCATCACCAATTACAACCCGACCACCGGTGTCGTGAGTTACAGCTACACCCTGGTCGACAACGAAACCCACCCGAACGCCAATGGTGCCAACAGCCTCACCGAGAACTTCAACGTGGTGGCGACGGACACCGACGGCAGCACTGCCAACGGCCAGATCAACGTCAACATCATCGATGACCTGCCGACCGCCAAAGCCGACACCGGCTCGGTGGCCGAGGGCGGTACCGTCAACATCAGCGTGCTGGGCAATGACGTCACCGGCGCCGATGGCGCAGCAACAGGCGGCGCCGTGGTCGGCGTGCGCGCCGGTAGCAACACCGGCACCTCGGCCATCGGCGGGCTCAACAGCAACATCAACGGCAACTTCGGTTACCTGACCCTCGATGCTGCGGGCAACGCTGTTTATCACAGCAACCCGAACTCGGTGAGCCCTGCGGGCGCGACCGACACTTTCACCTACACCATCCGCGACAGCGACGGCGATGAAAGCACCACGACCATCACCATCAACGTCGCCGACAGCAAACTGATTGCCTCGGTCGATCAGGACGTCACGGTCTACGAAAAAGCCCTCGACCTGACCAAGGACGGCCAGGATCTGGCCGCCGGCACGGTCACCGGCAGCGACCCAACCAACACCGGCGAAACCGCGACGGGCACGCTGGTCGGCGCGGTCACCGGCGGCAGCGGCGCGCTGACCTACACCTTGGTCGGCAGCGCCACCGGCAGCTACGGGCAGATCCAGCTGAATGCCGACGGCACCTACACCTACACGCTGACTTCGGCGCCGAAAACCTCGCAGAACGCCAACGACGGGGCGAACAGCCTCAGCGAAAGTTTCACCTACAAAGCCACTGACGCACTGGGCAACAGCACCACCAGCACCATCGTCGTCAACATCGTCGATGACGTGCCAAAAGCCGTGGCTTCCGATCGTTCGGTGGCGGCGGTGGAGATCGATTCCAACCTGCTGATCGTCCTCGACATCTCCGGCAGTATGGCCGACGCCTCCGGCGTGCCGGGTCTGTCGCGGCTGGCGCTGGCCAAGCAGGCCATTAGTGCCTTGCTCGACAAATACGACGATCTCGGCGACGTGAAGGTGCAACTGGTGACCTTCAGCAGCAGCGCTACCGATCGCACCTCGGTGTGGGTCGATATCGCCACTGCCAAGACGATACTGGCGGGTTTGACCGCGGGCGGCGGCACCAACTACGACGCCGCCGTGGCGACCATGCAGACTGCGTTCAACACCTCGGGCAAACTCACCGGCGCGCAGAATGTTGGCTACTTCTTCTCCGACGGTAAACCGACCACTGGCCAGGAAATCGGCACGGCGGATGAAACCGCGCTGAAAGCCTTCCTCGACGCCAACAACATCCGTAACTACGCGATCGGTCTGGGCAGCGGCGTGAGCAACGCCAACCTCGATCCAGTGGCGTACGACGGCATCACCCACACCAACACCAACGCTGTAGTGGTGACAGATCTCAACCAACTCAACTCGGTGCTTTCGGGTACCGTGGTCGGCGCGCCGGTTACCGGTTCGTTGCTGGGCGAGGGCGGTACGTTCGGCGCGGATGGCGGCTTTATCAAAACCATCGTCGTCGACGGCACCACCTACACCTACGATCCGAAAGCCCTTAGCGGTCAGGGTTCGTTGACGGCGACGGTTGGCACCAACCACGGCACCTTCAACACCGTGAACAATTCGGTGAGCATCGCCACCAACAATGGCGGCACGCTGGTGATCAACCTCGACACCGGCGACTACACCTACACCTCGCAGAAAACCACCGCTGTGGTGATCACCGAGAACATCGGCTTCACCGTCAGCGACAACGACGGCGACCTCGCCAGCTCGACGCTGACCGTGAAAGTCATCCCCAACGCGCCTCCGGTGGCGGCGGACGATCACGTCATCACCAACGTGCTGTCGAGCAACGTGGTGGTGCCGGGCGAATTGCTGCTGGCCAACGACACCGATCCGAATGGCGACACGCTCAACGCCACGCCGACGACGTTCAATACCGGTTGGATCTCGAAAGCGGCGGACTTCACCGGCACCGGGGCGATCAATTTCACCGGCACCAACGTCAATACCGCCGCCAACCAGAACCTGGCCAACGTGCGCAATTCGTTCAGTGCCAACGCGGCAACCATGACCGCTGTGCTGGTGGTCAGCGGTTATCTCGGTGCGGTGACCAACAGCAACGCCAACGATGAAGACCGCATCACCGTCAATCTGCGTCAGGGTGAGACCCTTAATCTGGATCACAACCTGGCGGCCGGTCACGTCACCATGGAGTATTCGATCAATGGCGGCGCTTACACCACGCTGGCAGACGGGCAAACGCTGACGGCAGCCGCGAATGCGCCCTATCAGATCCACATCACCAACATCGCCGATCCAAGCGGCGGCGGTAACCCCAACGCGGCGGAAAACTACCAACTGACCATGACCCTCAACTACGCCGGGGCCCACGACATCACCCCGGACTTCAACGGCACCTACACCGCCAACGACAACCATGGCGGCAGCGACACCGCCAACGTCAGCATCAGCTATCAGGATGGCCACACACTCACCGGTACCTCCGGCGATGACATCCTGGTCGCCGGCACCGGCAACAACATCATCAACGCCGGCGACGGCAACGATGTGCTCACCGCAGGCTCCGGCAACAATGAAATGCACGGCGGCGCCGGTAACGATTTGCTCTACAGCGGCCCGGGCAATGACCTTCTGGACGGCGGCACCGGCACGGACACGGCGAGCTATGCCCACGCCACCGCCGGGGTCACGGTCAACCTCGGCCTGCTCGGTGCGCAAAACACCCTCGGTGCCGGAACTGACACCCTGACGGGCATCGAAAACCTCGTCGGCTCGAACTTCAACGACACGTTGACCGGCGACAACAATAACAACGTGATCAATGGTGGGCTGGGCAACGACATCCTCAACGGCGGCGGCGGTGACGACCTGCTGATCGGCGGCCTGGGCAACAACACCCTGACCGGTGGAGCAGGGGCCGATACCTTCCAGTACCTGAAGGGCAACAGCGGCCACGACACCATCACCGACTTCACCCCCGGCACCGACAAGCTCGACCTGTCGCAACTGCTGCAAGGTGAAAACGGCACCACGGCGTCGCTCGATGACTACCTGCACTTCACCGTCACCGGCACGGGCGCGTCGGTGCTCACCAGCATCGACGTCAGCGCCATGGCCGGTGCCACGCCAAACCAGACCATCGACCTGGCCGGCGTCAACCTCGCCAGCCACTACGGTGTAACACCGGGGGCCGGCGGGATGATTGCCAGCGGGCACGACACGGCGACGATCATCACCGGCATGCTCAACGATCATTCGTTGAAGGTCGATACCGTCTGATCTGAGGCTGAAACGACAAAACCCGCGCTCCCGGTTGAAAGGGAGGGCGGGTTTTTTTACGTCTGAAAATAATGGATCTCAATGATATTCCCGGCGTGTGAGGAAGCTCAGGTGGGCAGTTCTCCGACGAACGGTCGTAAAACCTGTAATTTCTGACAGTAGTCAGAACCTGCCCTCGCGCATTAAATGAAGCCATGCAGTGACGGCGCAAATCGCGCCGCTCCGCAACTTTCATAAGGGAAGGCCGGGAAATGGACAAGCATGAACATCCTGCCGAGCCGCCGATCGATGGCCTCGCTGAAATAGCTGCCGCGATGGAAGCACCCAAAGTCCCCGCTGTGCTCGATCCGGATGATCCCAGGGGATTGCTGCCGCTGACAGCATTGGGTGACAGGCTGGCGGTGACCTTCGAAGACTTCGGCCAAGGAATGGCACCGGGTGAGCTCGACCTTGTTGAATTGGGTTTTATGCCCAAAGGCGGGGTCTTCAATAACGTCGATGAGCGTTGGTACCCGACCAGCGACCCCATCAGCTGGCCACAAACCCTTTATGTGCCCCGGGATCTTCTGTCGCACGGCGTGTATGAAGTGGCGATCCGCGTCTCCATTTACGGCAGTAATCCGAATCCCGGAGACCGTAAAACCCTGACGATCGATACCAACAAGCCCAATTTCGGCAACAAGCCCGGGGCCGTGATATTCCCCGCCGAATTGGGCGGCACTGTCGACGAAATCTTCTTGGAGCAAGAGGGTGAGGTCAACGTGCTGGTGCCTTGGTATATCGACGCCGAAAGCGGCGATCGGGCAGTGTATTACTGGACATCGGAGCAAGACCCTCCGGACACCGAGACCCCGGTTCGTGAGCAGGAATTCAGTGCCGAAGACATCGCCGCGAAACGCCTGAACATCACGGTGTACGCCGATGAAATTCGTGCTGGTGGCGCGGGTAAACGCTTCCTTTATTACTTCCTCAGAGATCGCGCGGGGAATGAAGGGCGACACTCCTTTCTTTCGCCGATCAATGTTGATCTGACTCCCGCTCCCGGTGCCCTGCCACCTCCAAGGGTTCCGCTGTCCGCCAGAGGTCTGGTGGACCGGCAGCAGGCCCGGGACGGACTGTTTGTTGAGATCGACCAATACGACCTTGCGGATTCCGCGCAATGGGTCGCGGTTTTCTGGGACGGTATCGCGCTTGCCGAGATTCCCGTGGATCTTGCCGGTTTTCCGTTGAAAGCCCCCGTGCCCTGGCCGGCGTTGCACGACAGAGGCGACGGGCCATTTCGAGCAAAGATTTACTACAAAATAAGGCAGGGAGCGGCGTACGGAAGGCCTTCGCCAGAGATATCGGTCGCAGTCAACCTGACGCTGGCGGGCCAGGATCATGACAAGGCCCCCGCCCTGATTAATGAAGACCTCGCGTTGGTTGAGGTGTATGGGGAGCATTCAGCCACTCTCAACACGTTGCTCACTGAGGATCACGGATTCCCGGCCACTTTGTCACTGACGCTGTACGACGCACCCGAAGCGGGACAGTTGCTGGAACTTCACTGGGGCAGTTACACAGGGGCTGTTGCTCAGTACAAGGTTCAGCCTGGCGATGTGGCCGGTCAACCGATCTCCTTTATCGTGCCGTGGCATGTAATCGACAGCGATAAACAGAATCCGGCCTTGCCGGTGTTCTACACCACCGACAACGGAGTGAATCAGCAACAGTCGCTACAGACCCATGTCAGGGTCGACATTGTCGTCATCGACAACATGAAGGAACCACTGTTTCCCCATGCCGGAAAGGAAGGCGTGCTCCATTGTTGCGCCAGACCCCGATTGTGGGAGGGCGTCACGGTAAGAATTCCCGCCGACCCGAATATCGAGCAGGGCGATACGCTCATTGTTATATGGCAGGGATGCGCGGGGCCCAACGGTACACGACCTATTCCCGGAACTTACCGGGAAATTGAACACCCGCTGCCGACACGGGTGCCTGGCACAGACATCGATATTGTCGTTGCGGATTACGACAGGTTGATCGCCCCCATGGTCAATAACGGTTCCGCACTGGTGTATTACAAATTGCGTAAGTCAGGAGGAGGTCGCGGAACGTCTCGACCGGACTTTGTCATCATCAACCGGACTATGCCCAGCGGCGACATCTGTTCGCCAACTAATGATGTGTGTCAGGAAAACTGAAGCAGTTTCAAATCGTGTAATGCAGTGAATGCCGAGTCCGCTTCGTCAATCAGTAGTGGAAGCAAATGACTTGGCGCGTCTATTTGATCAGGAGATCGGTTATGACTTATTTGAAAGTGTTGTCGGCGGAAAAAAAATTTTCTCGCAAAAAGTTGAATGCCTTGCGTCAATCTCTATTGACGGCAGGTACGGCGCCGGAAGTTGAAGGGATGTGCCCTCCTATTACGGGGGACGATATTGCTAAACTGCCATTGGTTCTTCAGGGGGAAGATTGCAACATTAGCCTTAAAGATGTGGTATTGCCTCCCGGCGCACAAGATGATGAAACATTTGTTACCCTTCGGAAGGACGGAAAGCCGATTGGAGAATGGATTATACTTCCAATTCCTCCAGACAATCCGTTTGAGATGGTATTGTCCGGCGCCTATACGGCAACTCCCGGATTGTTTGACTTATCCTATGAAGTCGACTATGCGGGAAATAAAGGTATATCAGATACCTACAGATTCTTTATCGACAATACACCGCCCAATAATGGGTTGCCGGGGCCAGTGGCTGTTCCTCCAGACGAGGTGATTGATGGTGTGGTGACACGAGAGATTCTGAATACGCTCGATGGCATCACCATGAAGCTTGATCCCCCAGGTGATATTAAGCCAGGGGATATTTATAGAGCCTTTTACGGGAAGAGCGACCCGGGTGCCCCGGTGGGTTTTTATAAAGTTGTCGAAGACACAACGTTACCCATTGAAATAAAAATTGAAAAAAATCTTATCGAGACGATGGGTGAAGGTCAGCATATTTTTTACTGTAAATACGAAGATCGGGTCGGCAATATCGGGCCGTCATCCAATCCGTTTACATTCACTATTCAGCTTCGACCCACCCCAAGTGCTTTGAAGCCTCCAGAGGTTCCACTACATGAAGATGATGATCTGATAGATCTGGACGATGCATTTCCCTCGTTAGGGGTCGTCATTCCCGTGTTTGATAATGGCATTCCAGGGGACGCCGTTCGCGTAACTTTTGATGGGAAAATTCAACCACTTCAACCCACTGACGGTAAGACTGAAGTGATTGTTGATGTGCCGTTTGTGGATGTGAAGGGTACCGATCCCGGACCGAAAGACGTAACGCTTACTTACGAGATTGTACGGGAGGGCAAACCCTATCCCGAAGGAACCGCAGTGCCCCTCAAGGTTGACTTGTCTATTGCAGGTCCGGTTAACCCTGAGCCCGATCCGGAGTTGGGCAATCCGAACCTGACAAAACTGATTGTCAAAGGCAGCACCGGCAATGACAAGTTGGTAGAAGCGGACGTGGGCACTGATATCGATATTGATCTGACTATTTACACCGGTTACAAGGACGGCGATATCGTTGATCTTGTCTGGGAAGGCGTTAAGGTGCCGGCGCCCAATGGGCGATATGAAGTTGACGGAACAGAGGCCGCAGGATTTAAAATTCCTTTCAAACTGTCCAAGGACGTATTCCTGGCCAGTGGTAATGGTCTTAAGTCAGCGCGGTATGTTATTTCCAACCCAACGACGAATGGCGACAATGAAAACCCGTCGCCACCGACCGCGGTGGACGCTTATATTATTCCAATCGTCTTGCCAGCTCCCAAGATTCTGAATCTGTACACCAATCCTGCCAATCGCGAGTTCCTTAACTGCAGTTCACTTCGTAGTATTCCGGTGGTGGGCTGGGGTGCCATCGTTAAAGTTGACGGTGATACGGATTTTGCACCGAACATGAAATTAAAGTTCAAGTGGGTTGGTAAGTCCTCGGATCCAGATGCTGATCCAATTGACGATTTTCTGTTTGAAAAAGAGTTGAAGGGGCTAGAGCATGTTCTTGGGTTTGAGGTTTATTTGCCGTTCGAAACAGCGCTGAAAACGATCGGCGATGGAGAAGGGGAAATCAGCTATGTCGCTGAGATTGATGGCCATGACCGAGCGGGGGGCTCACAAAAGGTCAGGGTTGTAATGATCAATAATGAAGGTGAGTTTTGCCCTCTTAATTAAATTTTTGTGCGCGTTTCGAAGTTGACAGGCGGGGTGTTCTTCGCTTGTCAATTTCTCACATTCGTAGTGGTGAATTCTTGCCTAACTTAAGATTAATCCTACAGAGTAATTATCCGATTCCTTGTACCGTGCGCCCGTCTTATTCATCTGCTTCATGGGAAGGCTTGTCTTCTGGAAGTTTCAAGGAGGTTTCATGGACGTCTGTACACGTCAGTTTTCGCTGCGATTGATCAGTAAAAGCTTTGTCTGGTTAACGTTTGTGCCGCTTTTTTCATCAAGCCCCCTGGTCTTTGCATCGACCTTTATTGAGGCGGGCGAAACGCTTGATATTGATCAGAATACGATGAGGGATAGCTACCTCGCACGCAACGGCGGTGTATTGAATGCCAACGGTGCCGATTCGTTTGAAGTGTTGATAAACAGCGGATCCGTTTTGAACGCTGTAGGGGGCACCTTTGCCGGACGCTCTGGCAACGCCGGGGTCTCCGTCACCAATGCCAGTGCCAGTCTGACCGATGCCGTTGTGACAGGTGACCGTATGGGCATGGCGGTCAATCGGTTGACGGGCAATCCCACAGGCTCCAGCGTAGTTATCAGTGGTAGCCAGATTACTGGCCGAACGGCAGGGCTCGAAGCGTCCGGCGGCAGCACCACCGTTATGACCGATACTCACCTTACGGCCACCGCAGCCACGGGGGTGGGGCTGAATTCCTTTGGCGGTGAAGTGCATGCCAAGGGCGGCACCATCACGGGAGGTTTGCATGGCATCCGATTACGGCCCGACTCTCAAGGCGTAGGCAACGGCGCCAACGTGATTCTTGATAATGTCCAGGTTCAAGGACTGACCGGTGCGGCGATTCTTGCGACCTCCGGGGTAACCACGCACATACAAGTACTTAATTACACCCGCCTGCTTTCCGGCACTGGCCTCCTGCTGGATGTTCAGCAAGCTTCGAATGCAACGATGGAGGTTGTCGGCAGTACGCTTGAAGGCAAGCTGAATGTAGCTGATAACAGCACGGCCAATCTCGCGTTCCAACATGGTCTTATGGCGGGCGACGTGCTGGTCAGTGGCGCTTCGACCACGGCCCTGCAACTTGACCGTAGCGAACTTCGCGGCAATATCGTTATCGCAGATAACAGCAAGGGCAACCTTATCTTCGACCAGTCTCAAATGACGGGCGACGTCATCGCCAAAGGTGCCTCGACTGCTGATCTTAACGTGATCGGCAATAGCCTGTTGACCGGCACCGTCAACTTCGCCGAAGGCAGTACCGGTAACTTGAATTTTAATCAGGGCCACATGGTCGGCAACGTGTTGGTCAATGACTCCATCGCTACCGTCGCGTTTGCCAATGGCAGTAGCCTGGAAGGCGACGTCAACTTCACCGGCAACAGTCGCGCTGGTTTGACTTTCGATCAGAGCCAGATGAAAGGCAACGTACTGATTGATAGCCTGCCGGACACGACAACCCTGAAATTCGCCAACAACAGCATCCTCGACGGCAATGTGAACATTGCAGGCGGCAGCAAAGTCGACCTGGGCGTTGATCAAAGTCGAATGACCGGCGACGTCATCGCTAAGGGGGCCTCGACCACAAACCTGAACGTGATCGCCAACAGCCTGTTGACCGGCGCCGTGGACATCGCCGAAGGCAGCACTGGCAATCTCGATTTCAATCAGGGCCACATGGCGGGCGATGTGCGGGTCAATGACTCGACGGCCACCGTCGCGTTTGCCAATGGCAGCAGCCTGGAAGGCGACGTGAATTTCACGGGTAACAGCGTTGCCAAACTCGCCTTCGATCAGAGCCAGATGAAAGGTGATGTACTGATCGACAGCCTGCCCGGCGCTACGGCCGTGAGCTTCACCGACAACAGCGTACTCACCGGCAATGTGAACATCGGGGGTGGCAGCCACGTCGATCTGAAATTCGATCAAAGTCAACTCGCCGGCGATGTCCGGGTCGCCGGGAACTCGACGACGCAGATGGCGCTGAACAACAGCACGTATCTCGGCAACCTGAATATCAGCGATGACAGCACCGCCAATCTGACGCTCAATCAAAGCCAGATGACAGGTGACGTACTGGTCGATGGGTTAAACACCACTGAGTCGGTCACCCTGGAAAATCAGTCGCAACTCACCGGGCGTCTCGACAAGGTCAACAGCGTTAACATCAAAAGCCAATCAAACTGGACGCTGACGGGTAACGACAACATTGGTACGTTGGCCATGAATGGTGGCAGCGTCACGTTTGGCGCTACCGAGGCAACCAGCACTTATTACACACTCAACGTCGGCACGTTGGCAGGTACCACCGGTACGTTTGTGATGAAGGGCGATTTTGTCAGCGGCGAGAGTGACAAACTCATAGTGGCTGGACAATCGACGGGGAATTACGGGCTTGCCGTCGCGGCCTCCGGGCTGGATGCGATAGCCCCCGAGCAGGTTGTCCTGGTGCGCACCGGCACCACCGATGGCGCCAGTTTTACGTTGGCGGGCGATCGTGCGGTGGATCTCGGCACCTGGTCTTACAGTCTGGCCAGTCGAACCAATGCCGAGGGCGGCAAAGAGTGGTACCTCGATCCGACCACTGAAGTCATCAGCCCCGGTGCTCAGTCGATTCTGGCCTTGTTCAACACCCCGGTCACCAGTTGGTATGGCGAACAGTCGTCACTGCGCACCCGCATGGGCGAGCTGCGTCTTAACGGCGGACAGTCCGGCGGCTGGATGCGCACCTACGGCAGCCAGTACAACGTCGCTGATGGCTCGGGCGTGGGTTATCAGCAAAACCAGCAAGGGATCTCGCTGGGCGCCGATGCGCGAGTCGGCGACAGTCAGTGGCTGGTCGGTGTGCTGGCGGGGACGAGCAAGTCGGATCTGAATCTCGATCACGGCACCACGGGCACCGTAAAAAGCTACTACGTCGGGCCCTACTTAACGTGGATGTCCGACAAGGGCTACTACTTCGACGGTGTGCTCAAGTTCAACCGGTTCCGTAACGAGTCCAAGGTCAACCTCAGCGATGACACCCGCGCCAAGGGTGATTACGACAACTGGGGCCTCGGCGCTTCGGCGGAATTTGGTCGGCAATTCAAACTCGCCGACGGCTACTTCGTCGAACCGTTCACCCAATGGTCTGCGGTGCAAATTCAGGGCAAACGCTACACCCTGGACAACGACATGACAGCCGACGGCGACACTACGCGTTCCTTGCTCGGCAAGGCGGGCGTTACGGTTGGCCGTAACTTCGAGTTCGGCAAGGCCAGTATTGCGCAGCCTTATCTGCGCATGGCGGTCGCTCATGAGTTTGCGAAGAATAATGAAGTGAAGGTCAACGACAACGTATTCAACAATGACCTGTCAGGCACACGCGGCGAGTTTGGCGCAGGTGTGGCAGTGGCGATGTCCGAGAAGTGGCAGGTGCATGCGGACTTTGATTACTCGAATGGGGAACATATTGAGAAGCCGTGGGGGGCGACACTGGGTGTGCGTTGGTTTTGGTAAGGCCGATCCAGGTTCGATAAATGCGCGATATGTAATCAGCAAAACGCTTGTATCGAACAGGTTTGATATGCGAAACAGTAGTTTTCACATTCATTGAGCTGGTTAAATTAATAGAGCTGCCATTTGTTATGAATGGCAGCTTTTTTAATCTCTAGAGGTGCAAACTCTATTTCACCTATATGATCATGCGGACGATAATGTCATCAATTTCATAATCGTTCCCGCCATCTGAACCGCTGCCTCCCCCACGGTCCTGTAGACTTTTCATTTGAATAGTTCGGTTTGCACTCAGACTGACTGTGAAGTTCGCTGTTTGGGTGTGCCACTGTCCCGTGCGAGGAACAGTATAGGCCGCAATGATCTGTTGGCCGGAGTCAAGTTCTACGGAAAAAATGGGAGGAACATTCTCGGCCAGAGGACTGAAATTTCTCACTCGATAACTGAACGAGTAAGTCTTTCCTGTGATGAAGCGAAAAGTTTGACTAAAAAGTAGGCCCGCATGTCCGCTCGCTCCAGGAGTATTGTTGTAAAAAACTCCACCTTTGACAGTCCCTTGGTAGCCGGCGGGCCCTTTTACCCAGCTACCCGAAGTGCCGTCATTGAAATTCGTCACTGAGTCAGCCCAGGTTTCGACTGTGAACGTGCGTTCCGGTGACACAGGCTGCTCGCCATATAAGGCGATTGCAGTGAGGCTGTAGCCCTTATTGCTCAAAGAACTCATGGTATGACTCCAATTGCCGGAGTCATTAACGAGCGGTTCGCCCAACGAAGTACTGCCATCGCGCAGACGGATTTTCTGATTTGCAAAGGCCTTGCCGGTCACAGTGACAGAGCGATCGAACGTCGTCCCGCCATGGGCAACAGTGCCTTTGGAATCGGTAACATTGACGATGGTCGGCGCAACGGCTTGCGCAACTGAAAACCCGCGAGGTTTGCTCGCCACGGGATCTGAGTCGTACAGTGCCGAAGCGATGATCTGGTAGCTCTTCACCGCCAATCCGGATAGCACTTTGCTCCAGACCCCACTGTCGGTAACGTCGGCCGTCCCGAGTGGCGTCGTCCCGTCAAATAATGCAACGTTTTCTCCCCGGGTCGCAGTGCCCTTGACGGTCACCTGCTTGTCGAAAGTCGTACCGCCCTCCGGAACCTGTCCCTGTGAGTCGCTCACTTCGGTAATCGTTGGAGTGACGTAGTCGTAACGCGTTCTAACGGTCAATTCCAATACCGGAAAAACAATCGCTGCCGATTCCACCGTCCCGCCATCGAAGGCAACCTTGCAGATCACCTTCGCCGACGTGGCATGTCCCAATTGCACCAATTCGCTTCTGAGTAACCCTGCATTGAGCCCGTTGCCGACCTGCGCATCAGACATTTCAACGCCGTCGAGCAAGATCACTCGGTGGCCTGCGCCGGTGCTTGTTTGCCCCTCGAGTGCCAGCCACACGCGTTGTTTGAGCGCAATTAACGGCCAGACAGACACGCGCGTCGTCGCATCGCCAGTAAACGTCGTCAAGTCGAGGACATTGCCCGTTGCCTGTACGACCAGGGGGCGGGGCAGTTCGGTTTCGGGGTTTTGAAATCCCGAGACCAACAGATCCAGAGTTTGCGAAGGGGTTGGCCGTGAATGACGCTTCACTTCGTATTCAACCTCGACGCGCTTGGAGAGGTTGGCAGCGACCACGGTCGGAGGCAGGTGAAACGCGACGCTACCACTGGCGTCGCCTGGCAGTTCCAGGTCGTCGGAAGTTCCCGCGCCCGGCGTGCCAAGCCATTTCAGCCGGATGATGTCTTGATCAGGCTTCATGTCGGGATAGCTGACGTTGATGTCGACACCCTTCAATGCATCCATCGGGTTCAGTGTGCCGTCAGCGGCTTGAATAACGGTCGGTGCAGGCAAAACGCCCACCTGTTCGCCGATGAGCAGGTCGAGCCCCGCCGAATATTCAAACTGGTTTGTGGCTGCCCGCAACAACGTATAGCGCACCCTGATCGATTGCCCGGTATTGGCGTGAACGTACCGGGCATCCAGCCGAAATCTCACGGGTTTGCCGATGATCAGGCTGGTAATCGGAACCCAGTCGGAAGTACTGGCACCGGGGCCAGTCCAATAGTAGGTGAGGATGTCATCCTTGTGCGTTCCGGGGAAATTCACCAGTACGGTGACGTTGTCGCTGACGTTATCAGGGTCGAGCACACCGTTGATTGCCTCCGGAACTTGGGGCGCCGGCAGTGTCGCGTGAATGAGTTGAACCTTGGCCAGCAGGCGATCGGACTCGCTCACGCCATACAGCGTCACGTTGTCATTGCTCACGCGATAGGACAAATCCAGGCTGCCGCCATCAAGCACCTTGATGTGTTGGTTCTTGATCTGAAAAGTAATGAGCTTCGCTTCGGCTTCATTGCGAGTGACCGTGTGTTGTTCTTCATGCGGGTAAGGCACGCCATCCACTTGAGTGCCCAGCCAGATCAAATTGATGAAGTCGCCGTTGGCCATGCCCGGATAGCGGACATCCACAGTCGCCAGCGGGGTATCCGGCTCGAGCGTATCGCCGATCAGCTCGCGGATCGTCGGCTCCGGTAGCATCACCACCGCCCCCACCACATCGGCGAACGTGCGCTTGGACGACAACGGCGGGCCACCACTGTTTTTGCGCAGCACATAAGAAGCATCAGCGCGGCCCATGGCAATGGCGCGGACATCCTCGTAGGGCACGTTTATTTCCACAATGCCCGGAACAGCTTCGATCGTGCGCGACTCGCTGTGAATCAGCGGCTGGCCGGTAAACGGCGTGCCGATCCACGTCATGGTCAGCGTATCGCCCAGCGTGAAATCCGTACCCTCTACACGCACCTGAACAGTGACCGGCTGCTTGTTCAGATCCTTGACGGTAATGATCCCGTTGATGGCTTCTTTGATGGTCGGCGCGTCCAGCCGCCAGGCACCGGCGTCCACGTCGATGTGGGTGCGCTTGGAATGGCGCACCGCCCAGTTCCAGGTTTCATCGTAAAGGTCGTATTTGATCTCCAGCTTTTTGCCATCGCCGCCCGCCAAAATCGCCTCCTGATCAACCACGATGACGATCGGTTGCAGCCGGTCGACATGCGCCTGCGTGACCCGATAAGGCGACAGCGCGACACTGCCCCAACGCAGCAAAATCGAGTCACGCAGGGTCATGTCCGGATAGAACGGTATCGTCACCGGCACACCTTTTTCCGCCCATGCGGCATCGATGACACCTTGGTCGACCAGATCCGGTGGCAGTTGCACAATCTTCAATTCCGAGTGGCCATCCGGCAGATGCGGTTCCCGGTCGCGCCCGCCCGGTCGAAAGAGTTTGATCAGCAATCGCAAGGGCACAGAAGGATCGTCCGGCACCGTTGCACCGGCGCGAGTCAGTTGGTAATAACACTGCTCGACCCAACCTGAGGCCAGACCATCGACGGGCAGGAAAAAGTACATCGGCTTATCGACGTCGCCGGGCTCGACGCTCCTGCGGAAAATCACTTTGGTTTCCCAAAAGATGTCATGGGTGTCGCCAGCGCGCATGCCCAGATACGGATTAATCAAGCAGAGCAAGCCTTCGGCATGGTCACTGACGACGGCAATATTGATCCCGCCATCGCCCTCGACAATCGGCTGCACCATGCCCGCGATCAGTAACGGGCGCAGGGCAAACGGCGCGTTTTGGTCATCGCATGGCGGGAACAGAAAGGGCGAGTGGCTGGGCATGGCGAGCTTCCTTGCTGTGGGAGGGGGGCGACCGTTGGCAGACGCGCCGGGTCTTGTGATTGAGCATTACGGGAAGCAAGTTGGCTACTGTCAGATCTGACAGGGGCGGGGTGGTTTGAGACGAACGGTCGGTGGGGTGGCGACGAAGTCTGTCGGACGGTTCGCCAAATGGCATAGGCAATGAGCGCCGTTTAATGTGCGCGTTTAAAAGACACCGGGTGTTACGTCCTGAGGCCCACAAATCGTTGCGCCATTGCCTACACGTAAGACAGAATCCGCCGGCTTGTGCGCCTGGGGGCGGGTCGGTAACTTGGATCGGGTCACTGATTTCCAGTGATCGGGTTTAGCAGCCCTGTTTGATATCTCCGGCTGTACAAGTCTCATCCTGTCAGGTTTTCGCCTGCACTTGATGGTGGCTGTGTGCTTGGCACCTTCGGGTGCGCCGGGTTTGGGGATGTCAACCGGTCTGCTAATTCGCGCACAGCCGCCTCCCTCTCGTTTAGCAGCGAAATGGATACGGCCTTACCAGAGGTTGACATCCCATGTTCAAAATTACGCCAAACCCACCGGCCACCGATCCGGCATCGCCCTACGAATCATCCGACTCAAAGAAATTCCACGAAGCCGCCGAGCGCGCCCTCGACCACTACCTCGGCCCACCCACCGCCGAAATCATGGCTGCACCGTATGTGTCCAACCGTTTGTTCATGGTAAACCCGGCCAGCGCAAACGAACCTCTGTTAGCCGACGCCAGCGAAAGCCTCGGTTCGGCTTGCGTGATGATCAACGACCTGGCGGGTATGCTTGAAGGCACTCATCGCAGGACATTGTTGGGCATTGCGCAAGTTGTGATGCTGGGGGAGCTGGCGGTTAATCAGGTGTTGGATAATTTGGTTCCGGTGGATTAATTCTGAGATGTGGAGAAGCAGTTAACGTGACGTATAGGGGCGGATTTATTTTTGAATAAATCCTCCCCGGTTTCCAAACGCTAGACTTGAAGCCAGGTTATGCTTGTTATTGTAACTGCTGAAACTGCTATAGTACCATTTACTATTAAAGAGAAAGAGTGGCAGTTTATTCCAATATCTATTTTTTTGATTTTGTAACTCCCATTATTTGGTTCAAGGTTTTCACGAAGGATCGCTGTATTTTTTTCATCATAAACCACGAGTGTTGTTGTGGTGTCTAGCCCATTGTAGTACCCAATTTCAAATGTTGCCGCAAGCCCGGGAAATGTAACAAAGCAAGTAACTCCAGCCCAGATCGCTAGTACTTGTCCTACGCTCGGGGTTGAATAGTAGATCCCTGAGTTCCCTGGTGTAGCTACAAATGGCTCTAGTAATAGAGCTAAACGACGGGGAGAATAATAAGTGAGGTAGTGAGGGATGGTTATGGGTGGAGTTTGTTCCCAATCTTCCGTTATGTTTTGTTTGACTGTAACTGTAAAATTTCGAACTGGCGACTCCGTCTCACTGCCATACATCGCTTTTGCCTTGAAAGTATATGGCCGTTGTGACAATGCGGTAGCGACATAAGTCCAGACACCTTCGTTGTTGACTGGCCGCTGGCCTTTAGATGTGGTGCCATCAAAGATCTCCACCTCGCGGTTCGCTGTAGCTGTACCCGTAAAGGTCACGCTGGTATCGCTAGTCCTCCCATTGTGAAGAATCTCGATGCCTTTGGAGTCTTTCACCGAAGTAATCGCCGGAACCAAGGCATGCGCCACAACAAACGTTCGGGCAGCCGATACCGGGTTGCTGCCGTAGATGCCTTTGGCGGTCAGGCTGTGCGGCCCGTTGACCAAGCCACCAACACCACGTGTCCAAACGCCGCTGGCGTTGACGGTGGCAGTGCCTTTGGGGGTCGTCCCGTCGAAGATTTCGACCTCCAGACCCGCCGTGGCTGTACCGGTCAGGGTGACGCTGTCATTGGTAATGGTGGAACCATTGGGGACTTCTTTACCGTAAGGGTCTTTAACTGAAGTGATCTTGAGTGTGGCGAGCGCTGCAACGGTTAAGGTGCGTGCCGCCGACACTGGCCCTGCGCCGTATTCTGCTTTCGCGGTAAAACTGTGCGCCGCGACGCTTAATCCCGAAACTCCCAGTGTCCAGACACCAGTGGTCGGATCCACGGGCGGTTTGCCTTTAGATGCTGTGCCATCCAGCACATCAACCTTCTGCCCTTTGCTCGCCGTACCGGTCAAAATCACCTTGGTGTCGACTGTTGTAGCGCCCTGTGGAATCTCGACACCCTTGCTGTCCTTGATCGAGGTAATGGTCGGCGTGACCAATGGCGTGACGATGATTTTCCATATCACCGACACCGGATTGCTGCCGTATTGCGCAACAGCAGTAAGGTTGCAGTCGCCCTGGGCCAGTCCGATTAAATTCCGTTCCCAATTACCTTGAGCATCCGCTGTTGCGAAGCCGCCAGTACTCACGCTGTTGTTGTAAATCAGGATGGTCTGATGGGGTGTTGCAGTGCCGCTGACCTTGACACTGGAATCAACGGTGAGACCGTTTTGGGGAATGGTGATGCCTTTTGAATCGAGCACTGAGGTGATCACCGGCGTCGTCGCTGCGGCGACAGTAAAGGTTCGAACAGCTGATTCCGTCTCACTGCCGTACTTGGCTTTTGCCTTGAAGGCGTGAGCGGCAACGGTCAAACCTGTAGCGTTGTAGATCCAGATCCCTTGGGCATTGATCGGCGCCGAGTCTTTTAATGTGGTGCCATCAAAAATATCCACCTCACGGTTCGCCGTGCCTGTGCCCGTGAGCGTCACGCTAGTGTCGACTGTCGTGCCGTTTTGAGGGATGTCGATGCCTTTGGAATCTTTCACCGAAGTAATCGCCGGA
>NZ_JASCPK010000053.1:0-34790 GCF_029959385.1 Pseudomonas sp. PS01303 | reverse complement strand
AACAAAACCAAACCGAAGCCCTATAGGAGCTGCCGCAGGCTGCTATCTTTTGACTTTGATTTTTAAAAACAAGATCAAAAGATCGCAGCCTGCGGCAGCTCCTACAGGGGAATTTCGTCTGGACGGAGACTATTTATCAGACTTGATGCTGGTCCAGACGCGGGTGCGCACGCGTTCGAGTTTCTGCGGCAATGGCTGGACGACGTAGAGGTTTTTCAGTGCCTCCGGGGTCGGTGTCAGGTTCGGGTTGTCGGTGATCTCTTTGTTGATCAGCGGGATCGAATCCTTGTTCGCATTCGGGTACCCGAGGAAGTCACTGATCGGCGCGATCACTTTCGGATCGAGCAAGTTGTTGAGGAATTCGTGGGCCTCTTCGACGTTCTTCGCGCTTTTCGGAATCGCGAAAGTGTCGAACCAGATCGGCGCGCCTTCCTTCGGCAAGCGCCAGTCGACCACGACACCGTTTTTTGCCTCTTTGGCGCGGTTGCCAAACTGGTAGAAGCTACCCGAATAACCGATGGCCACGCAGATGTCGCCATTGGCGATGTCAGTCATGTACTTGGCCGAGTTGAAGTAGGTGACGTACGGACGAACCTTGAGCATCAGCTCTTTGGCTTTTTCATAGTCGGCGGGGTTTTGGCTGTTCGGGTCGAGGCCGAGATAATGCAGGGCCAGCGGCAGAATTTCCGTCGGCGAATCGAGCATCGCTACGCCGCAGGATTTGAGTTTTTCCATGTTCTCCGGTTTGAACACCAGATCCCAACTGTCGACCGGCGCGTTGTCGCCCAGTGCAGCTTTGACCTTGGCCGGGTTGAAGCCGATCAGCACGGTGCCGACCATGTAAGGCACGCCGTACTGGTTGCCGGGGTCGTTCTTGCCCAGCAACTTCAACAGTTCCGGATCCTGGTGGCTCCAGTTTGGCAATTTCGACTTGTCGAGTTTCTGGAACACGCCGGCCTTGATCTGCGTTTCGAGGAACTGGTTCGACGGCACGACGAGGTCGTAACCGGAGTTGCCGGTGAGCAGTTTGGCTTCCAGGGATTCGTTGGTGTCGAAGGTGTCCCAGATCACTTTGATGCCGCTTTTTGCAGCGAAATCCTTGGGCACGGACGGCAGAATGTAATCCGCCCAGTTGTACACCCGCAGTTCGCGTTGCTCGGCCTGGACGGCGCAGGCCAGCAGCGTCAGCCCACACACGGCGGCACCCAGAATGCGTTTCATCGTGACCATGGTTGTTTCCCCAAAATGCGGCGTGAGTTCGATGGTTTTTATGTTCTGTACACGGCAGCGGCTTTAAAGGTAGCCGAGGGTAAAAAAAGGTCTAGCGTTTCGTTGTGGTTTTGATTCTTGCTGACAGCGTAGACGGATCACAGTGGGGGATGGGCCAAAAGGGGATCGATGTGGCCAATATGAATGACCACCGGGATGCGTGAGCATCCCGCAAGTCAATTGTGGTGAGGGGACATCACCAGAGAAATCGGTTAGGAGCGATAGCTCAGTTTTGCCACCCGGCTCTGCTGCGCCTGACCACGTGTCGCCAGGCAGTAATACAGCGGCACAGTGACCACCAGCCCGACCAGCCACGACAGATCCGCACCCTCCACCAGATTGGCGTACGGCCCGACATACAGCGAAGTATTGGCGAACGGCAGCTGCACAATGATGCCGATGAAGTACGCGACGATCGCGTGCAGATTGAAGCGCCCGTAAATCCCGCCGTCAGCGCGGAAGATCGAGGTGATGTCGTAGCTGCCGCGTTTGATCAGGTAGAAGTCGATCAGGTTGATCGCCGCCCACGGCACCAGCACCAGCAACAGCGCCAGAATCAGCCCGATAAACTCGGAGATGAAATCCGCCGAGGCACCCAGCGCCACCACGCAGCAACCCGCCAACACGACACTCGATAGCACCACGCGCACCTTGATGCTCGGCGTCCATTGGCTGGCGAAGGTCTGGATCGAGGTGATGATCGACAGCACCGCGCCATACAGATTCAGGGCGTTATGGCTGATGATATTGAGCAAAAACAGCACCATCAAAATCGGCCCCAGCCAGCCCGTCGACTGCTTGACCGCCGCCATCGCCTCGGTGCCTTCCGGAGTCGCCAACACCGCCACTGCGCCGAAGCTGAACGACAGAATTGTGCCCAGCGTCGCGCCCAGATACGTCGCCCAAAATGGCTTGGCGATGCCGATATCCGCCGGCAAATAACGCGAATAGTCGGACACGTACGGCGAGAAGCTGATCTGCCAGATGACCCCCAACGACACCGTCGCCAGCCAACCGGACAGGTTGAAGCTGCCGCGCGTGAGGAAATCCGCCGGCAAGTCATGGGCGAAGATATAGATGAAGCCGGCGAGCAGCGCGCTGCCCATCACCCAGGTGCCGATGCGGTTCAGCGTGTGAATGAAGTTGTAGCCGATCACGCCAATGGTCGTGGCCGCCAGCGCACCAATCAAAATGCTCAGCGGAACCGGCACCGACGGTGCAAGGCCGACAATGGATTTACCCGCCAGCACGATGTTGGAAATGAAGAAGCCGATGTAAATGATCGCCGCAAAAAACACGATCAACAGCGCGCCATAACGCCCGAACTGACCGCGACTCTGCACCATCTGCGGAATGCCCATGCGCGGGCCTTGCGCCGAGGCCAGCGCAATCACCACGCCGCCAATCATGTGCCCCAGCGCAATCGCCAGCAGCCCCCAGAGCAAATCGAGATGGAACACCTGAACCACCATGGCGCCGGTAACGATGGGCAGTGGCGCAATGTTGGTGCTGAACCAAAGGGTAAAAAGGTCGCGGGCCTTGCCGTGGCGTTCCGCGAGTGGGACGTAGTCGACCGTATGATTCTCGATCAACGGATCTTGCCTGGACATCTGGGGCATAGGAATGAACTCGAGTTTGTCTGTTCTTATCTTTGTATGAAGCCAAACCGGGGGGACTCTCTGGCCGCCCCTCAGATGCAGACCATATTATGGTATTCCAAACTTTTCACAAGACTGATCCGTAGTTCACAGCGCTAACTGATACGTCATCCTCCCTGAAACCGTGGCTCACAGGCCAGCCGCAAGCCCAATAAACGTTGAGTTTCCGACGAAAGCGCCACGTTAATCGGTTCAGCTTAAAAGCCCTTGCAAAGTAAAATTACTGGTATACCATCAGACCAACAAATACATAAAAATCGCGTCACAACACCCGAGGATCGTCCAATGATCGATGCAGCCATCTACAAACAAGTCATGGGCTCGTTTCCGTCCGGCGTCACTGTCATCACCACGCTGGATGATGACGGGCAGATCGTCGGCCTGACCGCCAGCGCCTTCAGCTCACTGTCGATGGATCCTGCGCTGGTGCTGTTCTGCCCCAACTACAGCTCCGACTCCTACCCTGTGCTGATCAAGAACAAACGCTTCGCGATTCATGTTCTGTCCGGCGGCCAGCAAAGCGAAGCCTACGCTTTCGCCCGCAAAGGCAAGGACAAGGCGCACGGCATCGAGTGGACGCTGAGCGAACTGGGTAACCCGATTCTGGCCAATGCGACGGCTATCATCGAGTGTGAACTGTGGCGCGAATACGAAGGCGGCGACCACGCCATCATGGTCGGCGCCGTGAAGAACCTGATCGTCCCCGAGCAGCACAGCGGCCCGCTGGTGTACTGCCACGGCAAAATGGGCGCCCTGCCCGTCCTGGCCTGAATAGATCAATGTAGGAGCTGCCGCAGGCTGCGATCTTTTGATTTTTCTTTAAACACCAGATCAAAAGATCGCAGCCTTCGGCAGCTCCTACAGAGTTCAGCGTAAGCAGGCGAAGGCTTACAAGTTTTTGCCTCAACAACAAAAGATCCGAGGAAGCGTGATGAAATTTTCCCTGTTCGTACACATGGAGCGCTGGGACGAAAGCGTCAGCCACCGCCAACTGTTCGAAGACCTGACCGAACTCACCCTGATGGCCGAGGCCGGCGGTTTCAGCACCGTGTGGATCGGCGAACACCACGCGATGGAATACACCATCTCGCCAAGCCCGATGCCGCTGCTGGCCTACCTCGCGGCAAAAACCACGACCATCCACCTCGGCGCCGGCACCATCATCGCGCCGTTCTGGCACCCGCTGCGAGTGGCCGGTGAATGCGCCTTGCTCGACGTGATCAGCAATGGCCGCATGGAAGTCGGTCTGGCCCGTGGCGCTTATCAAGTTGAATTCGATCGCATGGCCGGCGGCATGCCTGCCTCAAGCGGCGGCCAGGCGCTGCGCGAAATGGTTCCGGTGGTGCGCGCCCTTTGGAAAGGCGATTACGCCCACGACGGCGACATCTGGAAATTCCCCACTTCGACCAGCGTGCCGAAGCCGATTCAGCAGCCGAACCCGCCGATGTGGATCGCCGCCCGCGATCCGGATTCGCACAACTTCGCGGTGGCCAACGGCTGCAACGTGATGGTCACGCCATTGATGAAAGGCGACGAAGAAGTTCTCGACCTGAAGAACAAATTCCAGACCGCACTGGACAACAACCCCGACGTACCGCGCCCACAATTGATGGTGCTGCGTCATACCCACGTGCACACCGCAGACGATCCGGACGGCTGGAAAGTCGGCGCCAAAGCGATCTCGCGCTTCTACCGCACCTTCGACGCGTGGTTCGGCAACAAGCAAACCCCGGTCAACGGCTTCCTCGACCCAAGCCCGGAAGAGAAGTTTGCCGGGCGTCCTGAGTTCGAACTGGAAAGCTTGCACAAAACCGCAATGATCGGCACGCCGGAAGAGATCATTCCGCGCATCAAGTACTACCAGGAACTGGGCGTGGATGAGTTCAGCTTCTGGTGCGACAACAGCTTGCCGCATGCCGAGAAAAAGAAATCGCTGGAGTTGTTTATCAAGCACGTGGTGCCGGCGTTTCGCTGAGTGATCTGCTGATCAGGCCTGGCCAATGAAAACGCCCCGATTGATTCGGGGCGTTTTTTTTTAACAGTCCTGACAACTTTATTGCCATGGAAATTCGGGGCGGATTTCGCAAGCCATTCCAACAGCCAGAAGACTCTTTCGAACCTTTAAAACCTCTTGAGCCCGACCGACCATCACTAGAGGAAGACCCTTCTGTAGCAAAGTTCTTGCCTCTAAAAAATTGCCACCGCTCGCTGCAGCTACCGCTCTGACATGCACCTGATCTCGATAGTCCCCGCGACAGTGCACCTCATATTGGGTCTCATCCATTTCCATAGGCGAAAAATGGGTGGTAACCACCGATGCGCCACACTCAACACACTGTAAGCCCTGAGTGCGGCCAGCCTTAAAAGCAACCAATCCTGCGCCACACTCCTCGCACGCCATCAGACATTCCTCTCCCCCACGGCGGATCACAACTAAACAGCCCTTGACGAGAAAGCGAGCCAGCTTCACAGCCACTCGCTGCGATGCCACCTCAACTTCTCAAGCGAATCGGCTAACGCGCTCTACTCAACACCCATATTTTTGAGCAACCTGATCACCGGACAGCAGAGCATCGTCGATGTCGGACAAAATACAAGGCCAGAGTTTCGCAACGCCCAAAAAGAACACCCGGTACATCAATCTGGAGTGTTGTGTATGGTCAAGGTCTATCTCAATCAGCGATTGGGGAGGATCACCCAATACGTTCTGCCACTCCAGACGATCTTCGCTGTCGTACATCTCGTAAAACCAATCCTCCGGAAGCAATGACAGCCATATATCCGAGTCGCCTTCACCGATTGTCCCCCGAGGCTTCCCGCCAGTGTTAACGAATCCACCGGCGGCGAGAACAGCCGCTCTGAAATCTTCTACGGTTAGTTTTCTTGAGGAAATGATCATTGCGGATAACGACATTTACTCCTATCTCCTCTTCTGGTTTCGCGTCAACTCATCGCGGCTAACAATCTGGCCGCACGCCCGGACAGAACAGGGTTCTGCGCCGTTGCTGAGCATTCATCGTTCAACTTCCAATGCCGGGAGGATATCAAGGTCTGCGGGGTCGGGTAGAAACAAGCGTGCTGTTAACCAGCAGGACGCGATGGCTGTTGCAAACAGCGTCGCCAAACCGATAAGTTCCTCCGCGATATCCGCCCCTTTAGCATCATGAAGCACCGCATATATAAAAGGCACAACCCATAAAGTGGCCAGACAAGCGCCCGACAAAGCGATGACTGTGCAGTTTCGTTGCGTGCGGTTGATTTTCATGAGTGCAATCACCGCTGAAAAAATCAGAAACGGCAGCAGAAAGATTGCTTGAGCCAGCAGCGGCGCGAGAAATGGCATCAGCAGCAACTGCGCGCCAGCGACCTCACCGATCAATCGGGGGTTCATGGCCACATGGGCGAGGGTCGCAATCGTCTTGATTATCCCTGCGATGAAACCCGGAACCAGCGGGCAGAAAAGGAACGCCAGAAATACCTTCAGACGTGGATAACTCAACTCACTCAAGATCAAAGCCTCTGCAATGCGTTTCACTGGCCGCGCTCAGACCGCCCTATCCAGATGGCTGTTCAACAGCGGACCAGGTTCTCCAGCGTCAGGTTCAAGGTTGCATCATACAACTCTGCCAGGCTTTGACGACCCTTCAACCCAGCACCTGCATACAAGTAGCAGCAACACTTTGCGCCGATAGTGAAGGCTGCCATTTCGGCTTTCCAAACCATCGCTGACGCAAGGAGTTTGCATGAGCACATTCACCACGCAAGACGGCACCGAGATCTATTTCAAGGACTGGGGCAGCGGCAAACCCGTGCTGTTCAGCCATGGCTGGCCGCTGGATGCCGACATGTGGGAATACCAGATGGAATACCTGAGTAGCCGTGGCTACCGCACCATCGCGTTCGATCGCCGGGGTTTCGGCCGCTCCGATCAGCCGTGGACAGGTTACGACTACGACACTTTCGCCGATGACATCGCGCAATTGATCAACCATCTGGATCTGCGTGACGTGACGCTGGTGGGCTTCTCCATGGGCGGTGGCGACGTCAGCCGCTACATCGCCCGTCATGGCAGCGAGCGCGTTGCCGGGCTGGTGTTGCTGGGTGCGGTGACGCCGTTGTTCGGCAAGAAAGCGGACTTCCCGGAAGGCGTCGACACGTCGGTATTCGACGGCATCAAGGCTGGCCTGTTGAAGGATCGTGCGCAGTTCATCGCCGATTTTGCCGCGCCGTTCTATGGCACCAATCAGGGCCAGAAAGTCTCTGACGGCGTGCTCACACAAACCCTGAATGTGGCTCTGCTGGCGTCGCTCAAGGGCACGGTGGATTGCGTTACTGCGTTCTCGGAAACCGACTTCCGTCCGGACATGGCCAAGATCGATGTGCCGACGCTGGTGATTCATGGCGACGGCGATCAGATTGTGCCGTTTGAAACCACGGGTAAGCAGGCTGCTGCGCAGATCAAGGGTGCTGAGTTGAAGGTGTATGCCGGTGCACCGCATGGTTTTGCGGTGACCCATGCGCAAGCATTGAATGAAGACCTGCTGGCGTTCCTCAACCGATAACCCCTCTAAGATTCCCATTACCCTGTGGCGAGGGGATTCAGCGAAACGTCGCACCGCCCCGTTGGACTGCGCAGCAGTCCCTTTTTTTGAAATCAAAAGAAGGGCCGCTTCGCGACCCAACGGGGATAAATCCCCTCACCACAAGGATTGCACTCTGGTTGAAGATTTTTGTGTGTAGTTGCAGGTCCGTCCACTGCTAGAACCCCCGTATTCAAAGGTCTTCACCCCCCTGCATCAGAATTTTATCTTCACATCCCAGCTTAATAATATTTTACCGATATCCCCCCTCTCCCTAGTCTGACCTCAAGCCAAACGGACAAGCCAACAGCGCCCGAATCCAACTGCCTTGCTAGGAAGGATGTAGAGATGACCACTGAAATAATAAAAACAGACACGCTGATCGTGGGTGCCGGCCAGGCAGGCGTCGCCATGAGCGAGCACCTGAGCAAACTCGGTGTGCCGCACCTGGTGCTGGAGCGCAACCGCATTGCCGAGCGCTGGCGCACCGGGCGTTGGGATTCGCTGGTCGCCAATGGCCCGGCGTGGCACGACCGCTTCCCGGGTCTGGAATTCGATGACGTCGATCCCGACGGTTTCGCCCCGAAAGAACGCGTGGCCGATTACTTCGAAGCCTATGCGAAGAAATTCAACGCACCGATTCGTACCGGCGTCGACGTGAAAAGCGTGGTGCGCAATGTCGGTCGCCCCGGTTTCACCGTCGAGACCTCCGAAGGTGTGATCGAAGCCAGCCGCGTGGTCGCCGCCACCGGCCCGTTCCAGAAACCGGTGATTCCCGCGATCGCCCCGCAAGACGAACGCCTGCTGCAAATCCACTCCGCTGACTATCGCAACCCGCAGCAACTGCCTCAGGGCGCAGTGCTGGTGGTCGGCGCAGGCTCGTCGGGCGTGCAGATTGCCGATGAACTGCAACGCTCCGGCAAGCAGGTTTACCTGTCTGTCGGCGCCCACGACCGCCCGCCTCGCGCTTACCGTAATCGTGATTTCTGCTGGTGGCTGGGCGTGCTCGGCGAGTGGGATCAAGCGGCGATGAAACCTGGCCGCGAGCACGTGACCATCGCGGTAAGCGGCGCGCACGGCGGGCGCACCATCGATTTCCGTGGTCTGGCCCATCGCGGCATGACCCTGGTCGGGGTGACCGAGTCGTTCAACAACGGTGTGGTGACCTTCAAACAGGATCTGGTCGGCAACCTCAATCGCGGTGACGAAAACTACCTGGCGCTGCTGGACGCTGCCGACGCCTACATCGAGCGTAACGGCCTCGATCTGCCGGAAGAACCGGAGGCTCGCGAAACGTTTCCAGAGCCTGAGTGCGTGAAAAACCCGCTGGCCGATCTGGATCTGGCCAAGGCTGGCATCACCTCGATCATCTGGGCGACAGGTTTTGCCGTGGATTATTCCTGGCTGCAAGTCGCGGCGTTCGATGACAAAGGCAAGCCTGTGCATCAGCGCGGTGTGTCGAGCGAACCGGGGGTTTATTTCCTCGGTTTGCCGTGGCAGTCGCGTCGCGGTTCGTCGTTCATCTGGGGTGTTTGGCACGACGCCAAACACGTCGCCGATCACATCGCGACCCAGCGCAAATATCTGGACTATCGCGACGCCGAGCAGCGTGAAGCCGAACTGCACTCGCCGACATACAGCAAAATCGCCGACACCGTCGACGCCTGATTTTTCTCTTTCGATCCGGCGCCGATTGCGCCGGGCAACCCTGATTCTGGAGCTGTAAATGAGCACACCAACCCACACTCGCATCCGTATGTTCAACACCAAAGACACCTACCCGAACCAGACGCTGGACAACGACCTGTGCCAGGCCGTTCGCGCCGGTAACACGGTGTATGTCCGTGGTCAGGTCGGTACTGATTTCGACGGCAATCTGGTCGGTCTCGGCGACCCGCGTGCGCAGGCGGAACAAGCGATGCGCAACGTAAAGCAGTTGCTGGAAGAAGCTGGCAGCGACATGAGCCACATCGTCAAAACCACCACCTACCTGATCGACCCGCGTTATCGCGAAGCGGTGTATGGCGAAGTGGGCAAGTGGCTCAAGGGCGTGTTCCCGATCTCGACCGGGCTGGTGGTGTCGGCACTGGGGCAGCCGCAGTGGCTGATGGAGATTGATGTGATTGCGGTGATTCCTGAGTAAGGCATAACACCGAGTTATGGCCTTCGCGGGCAAGCCTTGCTCCTACAGAGGCAGATCTTTGTAGGAGCAGAGCTTGCTCGCGAAGAGGCCCTAAAGGACAACCATTTCCTCAAAAGGATTAAAACCATGACCTTTTCAATCGCAGCCCGCTGCGCCGAAACCGGCCAGTTCGGTGTCGCCATCAGTTCCTCCAGCATCGCCGTCGGCGCGCGCTGCCCATGGTTGCTGCCGGGCGTTGGCGCGGTGTCGAGCCAGAACATCACCTTGCCCTCGCTCGGCCCGGAAGTGCTCGCGCTGATGGAGCAAGGCCTGTCGCCGGACGAAGCACTGGACAAAGTCCTCACGCGCAACGGCTACAGCCAGTACCGCCAGATCACCGCGATCAACCACCTCGGCCAGACCGCGCACTTCAGCGGTTCGCAGACCCTCGGCGTGCACAACGCGGTCTCCGGCGAACAGTGCGTCGCTGCCGGCAACATGCTCGCCGGGCGCTCAGTCATCGAAGCGATGGTCAGCGCTTTCGAAGACGGCGAAGGCCAACTCGCCGACCGCCTGCTCAAAGCCCTGCACGCCGCGCAAGCCCTCGGTGGCGAAGCCGGCCCGGTGCATTCGGCCGCCGTCGTCGTGGTCGGTGAACAGACCTGGCCGATCGTCAATCTGCGCGTCGACTGGGCCGATGAAAACCCGATCGGTCAGTTGCAAAAACTTTGGGATGCCTACCAACCACAGTTGCAGGACTACATCGACCGTGCCCTCGACCCGGCCAAGGCCCCGGGTTACGGCGTCGCCGGTGATGATCGATGAACAGCGTCGAGTTGCTCAGAGCGCTGGTGGGTTTCGACACCACAAGCCGTGAATCCAACTTGCAACTGATCGAATTCGTCCGCGATTACCTTGAAGGTTTCGACGTGCCCTGCGCGTTGATCTACAACGATGAGCGCAGCAAAGCCAACCTGTTCGCCACGATCGGCCCGGTGGATCAACCGGGCATCGTGCTGTCCGGGCACACCGATGTAGTGCCGGTCGACGGCCAGCCGTGGACGCTGCCACCGTTCGAACTGACGGAGCGAGATGGCAAGCTGTTTGGCCGAGGCACGGCGGACATGAAGGGCTACATCGCCTGCGTGCTCGCCTTGGTGCCGGCGCTGGTGCAGGCTTCGTTGCGCGTCCCGGTGCACATCGCGTTGTCGTATGACGAAGAAGTCGGCTGCCTCGGCGTGCGCTCTTTGCTCAAGGTTTTGCAGCAGCGCCCAATCAAACCACTGCTGTGCATCATCGGCGAACCGACTGAACTGAAACCGGTGCTCGGCCACAAAGGCAAACTGGCAATGCGCTGCGATGTGCACGGCCATCCGTGCCATTCGGCCTACGCGCCACTCGGGGTTAACGCCATCGAGTACGCCGCCGAACTGATCGGCGAACTGGGGCGCCTCGGTCAGCAACTGAAAGCACCGGAGCATCACGACAAGCGTTTTGATCCGCCCTACAGCACCGTGCAAACCGGCGTCATCAGCGGTGGTAAAGCGCTGAACATCGTGCCCGCCGATTGCCGTTTCGATTTCGAAATCCGCGCCCTGCCCTCGCAGGATCCGGCGCTGGTCGCCGAGGCGCTGAAAAGCTATGCCGAACGCGAAGTGCTGCCACGCATGCGTGCGGTCAGCGAGCAAAGTGAAATTCGTTTCAATGAGTTGTCGGCGTATCCGGGGCTGGTCACCGATGCGCAGAGCCAGGCTGCCGAGTTGATTGCGGCGTTCTGCGGCTCAACGGAATTCGGCACGGTCGCGTTTGGCACTGAAGGCGGACTGTTTGATGCGGTGGGGATTCCAACTGTAGTCTGCGGTCCCGGCAGCATGGATCAGGGCCACAAACCGGATGAGTTTGTCAGCCTCGATCAGTTGCAGGCTTGCGATGACATGCTCCAGCGGATGCTGGCGTTTATCCGCGATTGATATCCGGCTCGACTGCACTCACGCGTACAGTCGGGCCAATTCCTCACGGCAATGGTCGACGAACAACTGCACCGGTTTGGTCAGTTGTACCCGGCGCAACCATGCCGCCGACAATCCCGAACCGGTCACCGTTTCCGCCAACGGCACACACACGACTTGCTGGCCGTCGTAGGTGTAATCGCTGAACGGTTTAGTCACCAGAATCGAAAAGCCGAAACCATTGCCGACCATGCCGCGCACCATCTCGATCGACGGTGAGCTGAAGACGATGTTCGGCGTCAGTCCGCGCTCTTCGAAGATGCTCACGAAGTAGGTGCGGCTCGGCACCACGTCAAGCAGGATCATCGGCTCCAGCACCAGATCGTGCAAAGAAACCTTGGCCTGCTGCGCGAAGCGATGGTTGGCCGGGAGCAGCGCATAAGGCTGCTGCGGCGGCATCAGCGGCGTGGTTTCGATGGTGCTGTCGAGGTCGTGCTCGAACATCATCGCCACGTCGATGCTGCCAGCGGTGAGGGCTTGCACCAGCTCTTGTTGCTCACCGTCGCGGATGCGGATTTCCACGCCGGGCCAGCGCGCCTTGAAACCGGCGATCAGACGCGGCAGGTACAGCGGCGCGACGGTTTCGAAACAGCCGATATCGATCTGTCCGGAGACCACGTCGTTGTCGGCCAGGGCGTTTTGTTCGAACTCGTGAGCAACGCGCAACAGCTCCAGCGCCTTGCGATAAAAGCGCGAACCGCTCGGCGTCAGCGAGACGCCTTGGGCGTGGTGGCGGATGAACAGCTGCACACCGAAGCTTTCTTCCAGATGCTTGATCGCGGTGGAGACCGATGGCTGCGCGATGTAGAGCTTGCGCGAGGCTTCGGCGACGCTGCCGCAATCGGCGGTGGTGACGAAGTATTTGAGCTGGCGCAGGTTGTAGGCGGCCATGGGAATCTCCAGAAAATCAAAGGATCGCTGTGGCGAGGGGATTTATCCCCGATGGGGCGCGAAGCGGCCCCTGTTTTTAAAGTCAAAAGAGGGGCCGCTGCGCAGCCCATCGGGGATAAACCCCCTCACCACAGGAACCTCATTGCAGATAAATCTCTGCTTGCAGGTAAATCCCATCATCACAAAGGGTCACTGACTACTGGAGGTGAACATACCGGAGCACCGCCTCCCCCTGAGCATATTTTTTTTAACGTCTGTAGCAACAAACTTACTAATTTATCTATCCCGACGCTTTACCCATGATCGCTTCAACAAGAATTGCGCCGCCCGTGCCGGCGCTTGCCGAAGTACGTCCACGTACTCATCCTTGCCTTGGAGTTCGTCATGGCTACCCCCGCAGCATCCTCCGCTCCGCTGATTGAAAAACACACGATAGGATACGTGCCCCCCGAAGATCGCCACGGAAAGGTCAGGGATCTGTTCACGCTCTGGTTCGGCGGCAACATCGCGCCGTTGCCCATCGTCACCGGTGCGCTGGGCGTGCAGTTGTTTCACTTGAATCTGGTCTGGGGCATCGTCGCGATTCTCGTCGGCCATCTGGTCGGCGGCGTGCTGATGGCGCTGCACTCGGCGCAAGGCCCGCAGATGGGCATTCCGCAGATGATCCAGAGCCGCGCGCAGTTCGGCTCCCTCGGTGCGCTGCTGGTGGTGTTGATTGCCGGCGTCATGTACATCGGTTTCTTCGCCTCCAATATCGTCCTGGCCGGCAAGTCGTTGCACGGCGTGGTCGACAGCGTTCCGGTGCCAGTCGGCATTGTTATCGGCGCCGTGGGTTCGGGGATCATCGGCATCATCGGCTACCGCTTTATCCATGTGCTTAACCGCATCGGCACCTGGGTACTGGGGATCGGCATCGTCGTCGGTTTCGGCTACATCTTCACCCATATTCAGACCGATGACTTCCTCACCCGTGGCAGCTTCAACCTGTCCGGCTGGCTGGCCACCGTGTCGCTGGCCGCGTTGTGGCAAATCGCGTTCGCACCGTACGTGTCCGACTATTCGCGTTACCTGCCGGCCGACGTCAAAGTCTCGTCGACGTTCTGGACGACGTACCTGGGTTCGGCGCTCGGTTCGAGTCTGGCGTTCATTTTCGGTGCCGTTGCCGTGCTCGCCACACCGGTTGGCATGGACACCATGGACGCGGTGAAAATGGCCACCGGTTCCATCGGCCCGCTGATGCTGGTGCTGTTTCTGCTCAGCGTGATCAGCCACAACGCCCTCAACCTCTACGGCGCGGTGCTGTCGCTGATCACCCTGGTGCAGACCTTCGCCTACCGCTGGATCCCGACCGCCAAGAGCCGCGCGGTGATCTCGATCATCGTGTTGCTGGCCTGCTGCTTCGCCGCTGTCGGCGCCTCTAAAGACTTTATCGGTCACTTCGTCGACATGGTTCTGGTGCTGCTGGTGGTGCTTGTGCCGTGGACGGCGATCAACCTGATCGACTTCTACGCGATCCACAAAGGCCAATACGACATCCAGTCGATCTTCCAGGTCGATGGCGGCATCTACGGCCGCTACAACCCGCAGGCCTTGCTGGCCTACGCGATCGGCATCGCCGTGCAGATCCCGTTCATGAACACGCCGCTGTACGTCGGCCCGGTGTCGGCACACATCAACGGCGCAGATCTGTCGTGGCTGGTGGGCTTGCTGGTGACCTCGCCGCTGTACTTCTGGCTGGCGAATCGGGATACGTCCTATCGTCGACGGATGATGGGCGGGAAGTTGGCGAGCAGTCTGTGAAAAATTGATCCGGTGAAACAGGAAGGCCCGCCAGAATGCGGGCCTTCTTCTTTTCGGTGTGGTATTTCTCTACCTCCGACCACTTCGAGGAAAAGGACATCCAATGCTGCGAATACTCGGTAAGGCCTCATCGATCAACGTGCGCAAAGTGCTGTGGACGTGTGCTGAATTGCGTATTCCTTTAGAGCGTGAAGACTGGGGCTCGGGGTTTCAGCCAACGAATACACCGGAGTTTCTCGCGATGAATCCATGCGCCATGGTGCCGGTGATTCAGGACGGCGATTTCACGTTGTGGGAATCGAATACGATCATTCGCTATCTAGCCTCGCGCTATGGCGGCGCGCAGCTTTATCCGACTGAGCCGTTGGCCCGGGCGCGGGTCGATCAGTGGATTGACTGGCAGGCTTCGGAACTGAATCGCTCGTGGTCGTATCCGCTGATGTCGCTGGTGCGCAAGTCGTCTGAATATCAGGACGGCGCTGCGCTGGCGGTCGGGATCGAGCAATGGTCGAAGAACATGGAGATTCTCGATCGACAGCTGGAATTGACCGGCGCTTACGTCAGCGGCAACGAGTTTTCACTGGCGGACATCCCGATCGGACTCTCGGTTAACCGCTGGTTCGAAACACCGCTCAAGCATCCGCACTTGCCCGCCGTCAGCGCCTATTACGACCGCCTGAACCAACGCGAGGGCTATCGCCTGTACGGCCGAAACGGCACGCCATAACGCAAAAAACCGCTGATCCCGGAATCAGCGGTTTTTTATTTGCCTGAAAAAACTATCAGGCCGGAACACCCAGAATGATGTGCGAAGCCTTGATCACTGCCGTCGCGCTGACGCCTTTGGCCAGGCCCAGTTCGGCAACGGCATCGCGGGTCACGATCGAGTAGACCTTTGAACCGCCAGCCAACTCGATCACCACCTCAGCGTTGACCGCACCGTCCGTCACGCTCAGCACTTTGCCTTCCAGGCAATTGCGCGCCGACAGGCGAATGTCGCTGGATTCAGTCATCAGCATCACCCACGGCGCCTTGATCAGCGCAACGGCTTCCTTGCCGACGGCGATGCCAAGGTTCTTGATGCTTTCCATGGTCACGACGGCAACCAACTGCTCACCGCCAGCCAGGGTCAGAACCACTTCGGCGTTGACGGCGCCGGCCTGAACATTGCTGACTTTGCCTTTGAATACGTTGCGTGCGCTGACTTTCATGATTGACGTCCTGTTTTTTGACTTTGGAGTTAGGAAACGGCATGCATCATCGAAGCTGGCGCTATATAAAAACAACTACAGCGCTGCGCTCTGTTGTCACGCCTGCACGTAAACCCATGCATCGACTCCAGACTTTAGCAGCACGCTGACGCGTTTGTAGTCCGCCACTTCGTATTCATCAGCTGCCGCCAGCTCCTGCGCGGTGATCTGGAAAACCGTGCCGGCAATCTCATCGGCCGCATTGCTACTTTCCTGCACGATCGGATGGTGGGTCTTGCCGCTGGTGGCGAGCACCGCAGGATCGGTGATCTCGACCATTTCCTGCTTATAGCCCGGCAGACTGTCCGGGCGCCCTTGCAGCTCGCGGCCGAAGTTGGAGAGTTGCACGGCGCGATCCTGCAAAGTGCCGTAGGAAAAAAGCAAAACATCAGGTGTAGTCATGAGGCTTTCCTAAATGAGCAAGTCTTCGTAAAAAGCGCCGAACGGCCGCGTCGGATGGGCGATCTGGATTTCCAGAATCCAAACGCCGGCGTTCGGCGCCTGCTCGAAATCGCCCAGATCGCCGCCACGGTGAATCGCATGCGGGAAATCGCTGACCCGGTGCCCTTTAATGTTCAGGTTCAGTACCCAACCCATCGCTTCTGCCTGTTCAGTCGCATAGCGGTAAAGCTCAACGCCGGAAACACCCTTGCGCCAGAACGCTTCGACCCGGTCGAACAATTCCTTGGCAGCCGCCGCGCAGGCAATCATTTGCGAGTCGGAACCGGTGGTGTAGGTCGCACCCGCATCGCCTTCGTGGCCTTGCCAGACCACGCCCATGTCGATGAAGAAAATGTCGTCCTCACCGAGCACCGGATCGCCGTCGGAGCGCTGTTTGAAGGTCTTCAGCGTGTTGGCACCGAAGCGAATCAGCAGCGGATGCCAGATCCGGTCCATGCCCAATTCGGCGAGGATTTCCTTGCCTCGCGCCGTCGCTTCGAATTCAAGCATGCCGGGTTTGATCACCTCGGCAATGGCGTCGACGGCTTTCCAGGTGAGTTGTTGGGCGTGGCGCATCGTTTCCAGCACAAAACGTTCGCCGACCGCTTCTTTACCGCTTAATGCTGTGGTCATTTCCTTGTCCTCATGGCGGCGCTGTATAGTTTTTTATATTGCGAAACGCCGATAAAGATACAGCCATGACACAAGGTGTCAATTACTCTTCTGCGCGCACCACCCCGCGTTCTTCAAGCAGCCGCACAAACATGCTCAAGCTGCGCGACACCGTGCCCCGGCGCCACACCAGCCACGTAGTCAGATAGCGAAAATCCTTTGCCAGCGGCCAGACGCTGACGGTCGCGCTGCCAGGCATGCTCTGCAACATCTTGCGTGGCATCAGCGCCAGACCGGCACCGGCGCTGACGCAGGCGAGCATGCCGTGATAGGACTCCATTTCGAAGATTTTTCCGGGCACAGCGGCGTCGGTGCTGAACCACTTTTCAAAGTGATGACGATATGAGCAGTTGGAGCGGAAGGCGTAAATATTCTCGCCATTCACATCCGCCGCCCGCTGGACGGGCGCGTGATTGAGCGGCGCGATGATGACCATTTCTTCCTCGAAGGCCGGCACGCCTTCCAGCGTCGGATGCAGCACCGGGCCGTCGACAAACGCCGCGGCGAGGCGCCCGGAAAGCACGCCGTCGATCATTGTTCCCGAGGGCCCGGTGGACAGGTCGAGATCGACTTTCGGGTGTAATTGGTTATACGCCGCGAGCAGCTCGGGAATGCGCACTGCCGCGGTGCTTTCCAGCGATCCCAGTGGAAATGCGCCTTGCGGCTCCTCGCCCGCCACGGTCGCGCGCGCCTCTTGCACCAGATCGAGAATCCGTCGCGCGTATTCGAGAAAACTCCATCCGGCCGGCGACAGGCGCAAACGGCTTTTCTCGCGAATAAACAGATCGACACCCAAATCCTGCTCAAGCTGCTTGATGCGCGTGGTCAGGTTCGACGGCACGCGATGGATCTGCGTGGCGGCGGCGCTGATGCTGCCGTGCTCGGCAACGGCTTTGAAGATTTCCAGCTGCACCAGATCCAAAGTCATTCTCCAATCGTGAAAGAAACGATCTTTATTATTCAGTTTCCAGAAAACAAACACCACCCTACTCTAGGCTCATCCGACGAACATGCAGGACACGACCATGAGCCAGATTTCCAGCCAGACCCACGCCATCTCGATCAACCCAGCCAGCGGCGAACAGATTGGCCACTACGCCTTTGAATCGGCCGCCGCTCTCGATGCCGCACTGACCCGCGCCGCTTATGGCTTCGGCAAGTGGAAGCGCAAGCCGCTGCAGGATCGCTCGCGTTTGCTGACCGCCCTCGCCGGCGCGCTGCGTGAAACCGCTGAGGCGATGGCGACCATGATCACCCAGGAAATGGGCAAACCGATCGCTCAGGCCCGTGGCGAAATCGAGAAATGCGCCAAGCTCTGCGAGTGGTACGCCGAACACGGCCCGGCCATGCTCGACGCTGAACCGACTCAGGTTGAAGGTGGCAAGGCGCGCATTGAATACCGTCCGCTCGGCCCGATTCTCGCGGTGATGCCGTGGAACTTCCCGATCTGGCAAGTGCTGCGCGGCGCTGTACCAGCACTGATTGCCGGCAACACCTACGTGCTCAAGCATGCACCGAACGTAATGGGCAGCGCTTATCTGCTGCGTGATGCGTTCACTCGCGCAGGCTTCGCTGACGGCGTGTTTGAAGTGATCAACGTCACTCCGGAAGGCGTTTCCACTGCGATTGCCGACCCGCGAGTTGCTGCGGTGACCCTGACCGGTAGCGTGCGTGCCGGCATGGCCATCGGCGCTCAGGCCGGTGCTGCGCTGAAGAAATGCGTGCTGGAATTGGGTGGTTCCGATCCGTTTATCGTGCTGAACGATGCTGATATCGACGAGGCCGTGCAAGCCGCCGTTATTGGCCGCTACCAGAATTCCGGCCAGGTCTGCGCCGCCGCCAAACGTCTGATCATCGAAGAAGGCGTGGTGGAAGAATTCACCCGCAAATTCGTCGAAGCCACCCGCAAACTGAAAGTGGGTGATCCATTGGCTGCCGACACTTACATCGGCCCGATGGCGCGTTTCGACCTGCGCGATGAGCTCGATCAGCAAGTGCGCGACACCCTGGAAGAAGGCGCGACGCTGCTGCTCGGCGGCGGCAAATCTGAAGGTGCCGGCAACTACTACGAGCCCACCGTGCTGGCTGATGTCACCGACCGCATGACCTCGTTCAAACAGGAACTGTTCGGCCCGGTCGCGTCGATCATCACCGCCCGCGATTGCGCGCATGCCGTGGCATTGGCCAACGACAGCGAATTCGGCCTGACCGCGACGATCTACACCGCCAACGTGCAACTGGCCCAGCAACTGACCAGCGAACTGGAAACCGGCGGCGTGTTCATCAATGGCTACTCCGCCAGCGACCCGCGCGTGACCTTCGGCGGCGTGAAGAAAAGCGGTTTCGGCCGCGAGCTGTCGCACTTCGGCGTCCGCGAATTCTGCAACGCGCAAACCGTGTGGCTGGATCGTAAATAACCCCGGCACCACGATGCCCTTGTAGGAGCCGAGCTTGCTCGCGAAGACGGTGTATCTGTCAGCACATTTATTGACTGGCACACCGCTTTCGCGAGCAAGCTCTGCTCCTACAGTTTTTTGGGCGTTTGAGAGATTGAAGCCCTTGGATAGCGCCCGCCGATAAACCAATGCTTGCCCAATGTCGCTGAACTTCTATAGTGATCAGGTCTTCCTGCCCTTGCGGCCTGCTGTCGAGCGTTGTCCATGGTCAACCCCGAAACCCTGATCATCTGCGAGCATTGCGACTGTGTGTATGAAAAAGTCGCGCTCGCCAAACACCAGAAAACCCTCTGCGTGCGTTGCGGCGGTGTGCTGCAGCGCTTCAATGGTCTGAGCGTTGAGCAGCGTCTGGCGCTGACCTTCACCGCCGCAATGCTGTGGTTGTTCGCCAATTTCTACCCGGTCATGAGCATCAGCCTGCAAGGCCTGAAAAACAGCGCGACGCTGTGGGATTCGGTGCTCGCGCTGAGTCAGGGCCCCATCACTTTCATCGCGATGGTCGCGGCGATTGCCATCATCATCGCCCCGGCGTTTCAACTGGTGCTGCTGGTCTGGGTGCTCAGTTACGCGATGCGCTCGCAACGTGCGCCGGGCTTCAAAGTCTGCATGCGCTGGCTGGAAACGCTGCGCCCGTGGAGCATGCTCGAAGTCTGCCTGTTGGGCGCAATGGTCGCGGTGTTCAAACTCGCCGGATTGCTTGACGTGTTGCCCGGCATCGGCCTGTTCGCACTCGCCGCGCTGAGCCTGATGATGATCCGTATTGCCGGCCGCGACATTCGCGATCTCTGGGACATTCTATGAAGCGACCACCGACCGCCACCGAACTCAATCTGTGCCTGTGCCACAGCTGTGGGCTGGCCTGCGACATGACCGACGAGCCGCACGAGTGCCCGCGTTGCGACGCCCCGTTGCATCGGCGCAAAACCAATTCAATGGCGCGCACCTGGGCTTACATGCTCGCGGCGTTGGCGTTCTATGTCCCGGCCAATTTGCTGCCGGTGATGAACACCACCATGCTCGGCAACGGCGCCGACAGCACGATCATGAGCGGCGTGTTGGAGTTCTGGGAGGCCGGTGCCTGGGACATCGCGCTGATCATTTTCATCGCTAGTATTGCCGTGCCGGGGATCAAATTCGTCGCCCTGACTTTGCTCCTTGTCACCGTGCAACGCGACAGCGACTGGGCGCGCAAGGAACGTTCGAAGCTGTACCGTTTCGTCGAGCTGATCGGCTATTGGTCGATGCTCGACGTTTTGGTCGTGGCATTGGTCGCGGCGCTGGTGAAGTTTCAGGCACTCGGTGACATCGAACCACGACCGGGCATTCTGTTTTTCGGCCTGGTCGTGGTCTTCACCATGCTCGCGGCGATGAGTTTCGACCCGCGCATGATCTGGCGTAACGCCCCGGACGACGCAGACCTCAACCGCGCAGAACCTGCAGCAACACCTGCAACGGATGGCGCAGTGCCCGATCCGACTGGCGCTTGACCTGACTGCGGCACGAATAACCGGTGGCCAGCGCCTCGCCCTGCTCCACCGGCGCCTCGACCTGACGCGCCCATGATTGCTCGTAAATCACCGCCGACGTTTCGCGGTTGCGCGCTTCGTGACCGTAGGTGCCGGACATCCCGCAGCAGCCGGTGGCCTGCGTCGCCAGTTGCAATCCCGCCCGTTCGAACACTTGCTCCCACTGACGGGTGGCGGCCGGGGCGTTGGTTTTCTCGGTGCAATGCGCCAGTAAGCGGAACGCTTCGGTACGCTTCTTTTGCTCGGGCATGACCTTGAGCAACCATTCCTGCATCAGCGCCACTTCGGGGCAGTCCTGCATGCCGGGCACCTTCAGGTATTCCTGGCGATAGACCAGAGTCATCGCCGGATCAAGTCCCACCAGCGGCACGCCGATTTGCGCCAACTCACCGAGCTGGCGGGCATTGCGCAATGCCGCGCGATTAAACGCCGACAGGAAACCCTGCACGTGCAGCGGCTTGCCGTTGGCACTGAACGGCGCCAGATAAACCTGATAACCGAGACGCGAAATCAACTCGACCAGATCCGCCAACAACGGCGCCTCGAAGTAGCGCGTAAACGCGTCCTGCACCAACACCACACTGCGTTCACGTTGTGCCTGAGTCAGCGCTGACAGGTTGTCCACCGTCGCTGGCAACACCTGCCAACGGCGCATCGCCGCATGGAAATCAAAACGGCTGAGCAACGGCACATCGACCATGCCTCCGACACGCTCCAGCAAGCCGCGCACCCACGCAGCGCCCATCAAACCGTTGTACAACGCCGGAATCCGCGCCATGTACGGAATGCTGTACTCCAGCGAAGCAATCAGATAATCCCGCGCCGGGCGCAGATAACGGCTGTGATACAGCTCGAGAAACCGCGAACGAAACTCCGGCACATTGACCTTCACCGGGCACTGTCCCGCGCAGGATTTGCACGCCAGACAACCGGCCATGGCGTCGTAGACCTCGTGGGAGAAATCTTCGGATTGCGCACAGGTGTTGCGCCAGCGCTGCCACAGTGTGCTGAAAAACGCCGGTTTGCGAATCGCGTCAGAGAGTACATCGACACCGGCCTCGCCCTGCAAACGCAGCCACTCACGCACCAGTGAAGCGCGCCCCTTGGGCGACTGCGAACGCTCGCGGGTGGCTTTCCACGAAGGGCACATCGCGTCATCGGGATCGAAGTTGTAGCAGGCGCCGTTGCCGTTGCAATGCATGGCCGCGCCGTAGCTTTGCCAGACTTTCTCGTCGATCTGCCGATCGAGTTCACCGCGCAGGGTGACTTCGTCGATTTTCAGCAACGCCGCGCCGCTGTTGGCCGGGGTGGCGATCTTGCCGGGGTTGAACTGGTTGAACGGATCGAACGCCGCTTTCAGGGCTTGCAGCGCCGGGTACAACTCGCCGAAAAACGCCGGGGCGTATTCCGAGCGCAGACCTTTGCCGTGTTCGCCCCACAGCAGACCGCCGTAACGCTGGGTCAACGCCGCGACGCCATCGGACACCGGGCGCACCAGCGCCGCCTGCTGCGGATCCTTCATGTCGAGAATTGGCCGCACGTGCAGTACGCCGGCGTCGACGTGACCGAACATGCCGTACTGCAAACCGTGGCTGTCGAGCAGGTCGCGCAACTCGGCGATGTACTCGGCCAGGTGTTGCGGCGGCACAGCGGTGTCCTCGACAAACGGCTGCGGCCGCGCTTCCCCGGCAACGTTGCCGAGCAGGCCGACCGCGCGTTTGCGCATGCCGTAAACCTTATTGACTGCGGCCTGACCGACCGCCAGCGTGTGGCCCAAGCGCACCACAGTCTGGTCGCTGGTCAAGTGTTCGATAAAGCTTTCAACCCGCTGCTGCAGGTCTTCGGGATCGTCGCCGCAGAACTCGACGAGGTTGATCCCCAGCGTCGGCCGCTCAGCGCTTTCAGGAAAGTATTCAGCGACGCCGTGCCAGACGATGTCCTGCATCGCCAGCAGCAGAACTTTCGAGTCGACCGTTTCGATCGACAACGGCTTGAGCGCCATCAGTGCACGGGCATCGCGCAGCGCGTCCATGAACCCGGCGTAGCGGATGTTGACCAGCATCGTGTGCTTGGGAATCGGCAGCACATTGAGCCGCGCCTCAACGACAAAACCCAGCGAGCCTTCCGCGCCGCAGAGCACGCTGTTGAGGTTGAAACGGTTGTCCGCCTCACGCAGGTGCGCGAGGTCGTAACCGGTCAGGCAGCGATTGAGATCGGGAAAGCCTTCCCGGATCAGATCGCCCTGTTCATCTATGATCTGCCGCGCACAGCGATAGACTTCACCGACGCGATCTTCCCTGGCGCACAGGTCTGAAAGTTCGTTCTCTTCTAGCGGCTGGCCGTGCAGGCGTTCGCCACCACGCAAGATCATGTCGAGTTCAAGCACATGATCGCGGGTCTTGCCGTAGGTGCAACTGCCCTGGCCGCTGGCGTCGGTGTTGATCATGCCGCCGACGGTGGCGCGGTTGGAGGTCGACAATTCCGGCGCGAAAAACAGCCCGGCGGATTTCAGCGCAGCGTTGAGTTGATCCTTGACCACACCGGCCTGCACGCGCACCCAGCGCTGCTCAACGTTGATTTCCAGAATACGGTTCATGTGCCGCGACAGGTCGACGACGATGCCATCGGTCAGCGATTGGCCGTTGGTGCCGGTGCCGCCGCCACGCGGGGTGATCACCACTTGCTGAAACGCCGGTTCGGCAATCAGTCGTGCGACTCGCGCCACATCCTCGGCATCCATCGGGAATACCGCCGCTTGCGGCAGACGCTGATAGATCGAGTTATCGGTCGCCAACACCACGCGGCTGGCGTAATCGGCGCTAATTTCCCCACGAAAGCCGCTGGCCTTCAGGGCTTTGAGGAACTGCTGATAATCAGTGGTCAGGGCTTTGGCGGGGGACAGCTGGGCAATCATCGGTCAGGTTATCTCGGTCAAAATCAGGCTATGTGGCGGTGAACAGTTGTACGCAACGAATGATTGCGTCAGGCTCCGCCATCTAATGGTGCCCATGTTCATTGCTGACCGACGCTGGGACAACCGTAAATTCGACCCGCTATTGATGACTTTTACGAATGAATCCGCGCACGCTCACCCCTTCCATGTCGTTATTGCTGGCCTTCGAGGCAGCAGCGCGCCACGAAAGCTACACCCGCGCCGCCCATGAGCTGTCGCTGACACAGAGTGCGGTCAGCCGTCAGGTGCAGATTCTTGAGAAGATGCTCGGCATGCGCCTGTTCAGCCGCGAGGGCCGCAAAGTGGTGCTGACCGATGTCGGGCGCATGTATCAGCGTGAACTCTCGGAGGCACTCGGACAGATTCGCAGCGCGACGTTGCAGGCGATGGCGTTCGGTTCGGGCATTCACAGTTTGCGCCTGGCGACGTTGCCGACGTTTGGCTCGAAATGGCTGTTGCCACGACTCAAGGATTTCTACACCGCGCACCCGGGGATGACCGTGCATTTGCATTCGCGCATCGAAGCGATCGACTTTGATACCAGCGAAATCGACGCCGCGATTTGTGTGGGTGGCGGGGAGTGGCCGGGCTTGACCGCCCTGCCCCTGCATACCGAAGAACTGGTGGTGATCGCCAGTGCGCAGTTATCGGCGGCCGAGCGCGATGACGCCGAAGCGCACATCGCCGGGCAACTGCTGTTAAATGTCAGCAGTAATGCACAGGCCTGGACGGAATGGTTCAGCCATCGCAGCCTGCCGCACCGCAGCATGCGCATTGGCCCTAGTTTTGAAATGACCTCGCATTTGATTCAGGCGGTGCGAGCGAATATCGGCGTAGGGCTGGTGCCGCGGATTCTGGTGGAAGAGGAACTGTTGAAGGGTGAATTGCTGCAGCTGGGTGAGCCAATTACCAGTCGGCGCAGCTATTACCTGGTGTATCCGCCGCGTAATGAGACGTTGCCGTCGCTGAAGGCGTTTCGGGATTGGTTGGTGGAGACACTTTGAGATGATGTGTTGTCAGTGAGTCCGCCTTCGCGAGCAAGCTCAGCTCCTACAAGAGGTAAGCGGCGCTCACAATTTCATTGTAGGAGCCGAGCTTGCTCGCGAAGAGGTCAGTCCGGACAACCTACAATTCGCGGCATGACCGCTATTGGCCAGTGGAATGTCACCCCTTCAGCGGCGGCGGGCCACTAGGCGCCTTGGGCAGCGCATTCGCCACCGGCTTGCCATCCTTTGTATAACGACGCGCCACCCACTCTGGCATTGGTTGCGGTGCTCTGGCTGTCATAGCGAACTCTCCAATTTCGGGCCGAACTCGACCCACTTGACCTTGCCGGAATCTATCAGCAAATACTCGGCGCCAAAAGGCACCTCTGTTCCATCGGCGTCCAGCCAACAGGGGTTTTGCATCACAAACTGGCCGCTATTGGATTCCGGCGGCCACTCCACCGGCCAGCCAAAAACGCGCCTTTCATCGGTCAGGTGCAGGGTGACAAGGCGATGGTGCTGGGCAAAAATGCTGAACCATTCACTGGGGTAGGAAGTTTGTTTCGTGACGTTTCTACTGCGCAGCCAACTGTGTAATTGGTCATTGGTTGCCAGATAACAGGAAAGCAACCCCAAGGTTATCGACACGACAAAAGCCCACACCGTCTCAGCCCTCGCATCCCATTGCCCTACAGAAAATCCCTTCGCGCCAACCCATAAACAGACAGATCCAACCCCCAACACAGCCCCTTGAATCACAAAAGTAAAAATCAGCGCCTGCACAATCTGTCCGAACGTATCCGGACGCTTGAACGCCGTCAGCGAGTAGAAAATCCACGCTGACAGGAATCCGGGGATCAAATACTGCAACAACGGAATAACTTCTTTGACCAGATCATCCATGATCCGAGGCTCCTTGAAAGACATGCAGGCCCATTCATAGCCCCGCGATCCAAAGCCTAGTCGACGCAGAAAATACGCCCACCCCCAACTGTCACATCTCGTTGCGCGCTTTTGCGGCAGGCAAAAAAATCCCGCTTTTGTAAGCGGGATTTTTTACAGGCTCAGAATTACGCAACCACAGGAATCATCGGATCCGCCGCCGCCAGCGCACTCACACGATCAGCCGCTGGCGGATAAATCCACTGGGTGTTGATCTGCGTCTTCAGGGTTTTGCCTTCCTGTTTGACCAGTTTCACCTGACGATTCCAGCCTTCGGTGTACACCGCGCCCCAGGCGCCGAGATCCAGACAGGTCACGTATTTCGGCTGGCTATACGGCGTTGGGTCGATACCGAGAATCTGCGCAGCGACATTGTTGCCAGCATGACGACCCAATGAAATCGCGTGCTGGCAGGTCATCAGCGCGAAATTACCGAGGTGGTCGGTGGCGGCGTAGGCGACATCGCCGGTGGCAAAAATATCGTCCTGACCGATGACTTTCAGGTTCGCATCAACGTGCAGGCGACCTTGTTTATCGCGTTCGGCAGGGATCTGCTCGGTCAACGAACTGGCGCGCACGCCGGTCGTCCAGACCACGGTTTTTGCTTCGATGTGTTGACCGTCCGACAGCGTCACGCCATTGGCATCGACCGACTGCACCGAGACACCCAGACACCATTCAACGCCCAGCTCTTCACTCGCCTCAAGGATGGAATGGCTGATTTCTTCACCCATTGCCGCGCCGATCTTCTGCCCGCGATCAACGATGATCACGTTGATATCGGTTTCCTCGCCGAGAATCTCGCGTAGACGCCCTGGCATTTCAGTCGCGGTTTCAATGCCGGTGAATCCACCGCCCGCGACCACCACGGTGTTGCGCGCCTTGCTCGACGGTTGGTCTCTGAGGGATTTCAAATGGGTTTCCAGACGCATCGCCGCTTCGATCTGGTCAACGTCAAACGCATGTTGCACCACACCCGGTGTGGCCGATTGCGCCAGACCGCTGCCGGAAGCCAGCACCAGTTTGTCGAAGTGGAAGACTTGTTGCTGCCCGGCCGTATCGGTGTAGCCAACGGTTTTTGCCGGGACATCGATGGTATCCGCTGCGCCTTTGATGAAGTGAACGCCCACTGCTTCGAACAGTTCACCCAGCGGTGCCGCCAGTTGATGAGCATTCGGTTCGTAGAAACGCGGACGTACACGCAGCTCGGCTTGTGGGGCCAGAACGCTGATTTCAACATCATCACGTCCATGCAGATCGACCAGACGTGTCGCGCTCAATGCCGACCACATACCACCAAAACCTGCGCCGATAACCAGAATCTGCTGCTTCATTGTGTTTCTCCAGAAAAAGCCAAGCCGTTGAAAGAGGTGAAACGAATTTCGCCGGAGGCCCGTCGTCGCCACTCCGATAGCTCCGACTGTATTGGTCGGATATAAAACCAACAAGTCAGATTATTCGATTGTTTTTATCGAATAATCTGATCAAGCAGAATGATAAGAATCCGCCAAAAACAGCCATTATTCTTGCTTTCAAGCACATAAAGAACAAAATCAGTCCAAGCAGACAGATTGCCGAGCCGACCTCAGGCTGATAATATTTACGACAACTTAAGTCGGAGATAAAAATGTCTCTTTACAGCGCAGGCGTTGAATACGGCATTCATTGCCTGGCATTTCTGGTGGGTAACGGTGGCGACTCTCGCGAAGCCAGCGTGCGCGACCTCGCCGAGTTGCAAGGCGTGCCAGTCGAATATCTGGCGAAGATTTTTACCAAACTGGCCAAAGGCAAATTGGTGGTGGCAAGTGAAGGCGTGCGTGGTGGGTTCAGCCTGGCGCGACCGGCGGACGAAATCACCCTGCTCGACATCGTCAACGCCATCGATGGACGCAAAAATATTTTCGAATGCCGCGACATCCGGGGGCGTTGCGCCCTGTTTGAAGGCAATCCGCCGGAGTGGGCCATCGAAGGAACCTGCTCGATTCACGGCGCGATGATGACCGCGCAAAAGCGCATGGAAGAAGCCCTCGCCCAGCAAACCATTCTCGATATCGCGAGAAAAGTCGGGCGCAAGGCCCCGGCGGAATTCGGCCAGCAAGTGGAAGACTGGATTCAGGATCGCCGAGAGAAGAAAGGCAATGTCGGCACCATCGCGCTGACCGACATTACTGACTGACCAAGCGCCCAATAAAAAAGCAGAAACCGAGGTTTCTGCTTTTTTTTCATCCAAAAATGCCGTTACAGGCAGTCACGCACCGATTTGCGCAACGAGCCGGACTTGGCCCAGGGCGGCCCCTGGTACAGCGAAACGCGGCTGCCGTCCTTGTATTTGACGATATCGAGAATCTCGTCGGCCGTGATGATGCTCGGCGCGGTGATGCGATAACCGTTGGAAATCGACGTTTGCGATGTCTTGGAAACGTCCTGCTGCCACAGCGGCAAAATGCACGCGGCGTAGTCTTTGGGCGTTTTTTCGCTGGTCTTGCTGAGATTGGGTTCACCCGGAACCAGTGACGCCGGCAAGGAGCAACCTGCCAATACCGCCAACGTCAAACTTCCGATCCATATCCGCATGGGTGCTTCTCTAATCTGAAAAAAAGCGAATGTAACGTGTAACTGGTTACACATCCATCGTGGCATTGCGCCGTTGATGCGCTTTCGACAAATTTTCACAACCGCTCAGCTTAATGACAGCATCGCTCCGCCCCACCGGCGAAAATGCGACTACTCTTTTTTACCGAGAATGTTCTGGAGGTGATCATGCGGCTCAATGAATACGAACACGAACTTCAACGCGACCTGCAAGCCGTCGCATCGGATCTGAGATGGTCAGCGGTCGACCTCAAACGCATTGCCGAACAATTGCGCAAATCGGGCAACGAGGCTGACGCGCAAACGGTGCTGCGCTCTTGCGAAGTGCTGCAAAGTGACGAAGAGCGGCTGCAACTTTATGCCAAGGAAGTGAAGGCACGCGCAATCAGCCGAACCAAAGTCCACTGACACTTGTGGCGAGGGAGCTTGCTCCCGCTGGGTCGCGAAGCGGCCCTCGCTCTTTATCCTGAAAGCAGGTTCTGCTACGCAGTCCAGCGGGAGCAAACTCCCTCGCCATAATTCAGCTAACGTTGTGACTTTGCGCTTTCACCGAGCGTTTTCTGTAGCCAGGAAGTGCTGCGGCATACGCCAGCGCCTCCTCTCTGCTGGCAAATGACGCCAGTCGATCACCTTGCGTGCAAACCCGCCAAGGGCCGTTGTTCACGCTGAGTACGTCATAGCCGTTCATGTGCATCTTGTTCAACATGGGCATGCTCATGGGTACCTCCTTTTGCAACACGGTTATTCAGCTTCACGCTTTTAACCTTACACCCTGATTTACTGGAGTGGCCGACCGCCCGGCAGCCAATGATCAGGCACTTTCGATGCAGAACAATACTCAACATCCACAGGGAACCTTTAAACAAAGGCCCGGCTCGAATATTGCAGTTTTATTTCGTTTTTGTGACAACCGGTAAACAGGTAACAGATGAAAGTACGCGCCACCGTCATTTGCGAGCAGGATCGCCATATCCTCCTGGTACGCAAGCCCAGATGTTGCTGGACATTGCCCGGCGGCAAAGTCGAGCCTGGGGAAACCAAAGCCGCTGCGGCTGTGCGCGAATTGCATGAAGAAACCGGGCTGGAAGCCGAAGACGTTTTGTACTTGATGGAGTTACAGAGCGGCCGCACGCAACATCACGTCTACGAGGCCTCGGTGCTGAACATTGAGGAAGTACGTCCACAGAATGAAATCAGCGATTGCATGTGGCATCCGCTGAACGCAGTGCACAACCTGAAAACCAGCGATGCGACGTTGCGCATCGTTCAGGCGTTTCAGCGGCGCTTATGACGGCTTAACCGGCGAATGCCCGGCGCCCGGCGCTTATTTCCGTGCGCAATTCACCGATGAAGTTGGAAATGTCACGGATGGTGACGAGGTGTTCCGGGGAAACGCCATTGAGCTGCAACTTGATGTCGCCGCTGGCCGGCTCACTCACCTTGATCTGTAGCAGTCCCTGCGTCGAAATGCAGTTGCATGTGAACCCCGGAAACCCGGATTCGACAATGCGGCAAATGTCCGTAATGGCAAGCATGGGGCACGCCTCGCAGGCGATGAGTCGGTCGACCCGTAGAGCATAGATGAGCGTTTTGAAATCCGCCGCCCCGAAAAATGCCAACTCCCTCACATTTTTCAGGCGACTTTAATCAGCATCACGATCCCAGATCCAGTTCCAGATCCCCGGCAAATGCACCGGCTGAGAACTTTGCTGAACCGTGCGTGCCAGCGCGGCTTTTTCCAGTGCTGCGTGATCCACATAAAACGGCTGATCCGCCAGTGGCACGCCTGTCGCCGCCGCACTGTCGAGCAGGATCTGCAGATATTCGCGCGTATGCCGAGCGGTGTAGCGGTTCAGATCATGGAAAGTCACCACCACCGGAATCACACCGTCCACCACCGGAAACTCTCCGTGCGCAATCTGCTCACGCACTTCCGACAACTGCCGCAGCATGTTCGCACGACGCCTCGGGCTGGCATTGAAGCCCCAGATCTTGCCGTCATTGGCGCTTAAATCGGTCAACAACACGTGCAAGCCATGCTGCTGATACGCGGCGAAAGTGCGCTTGTCATAGTTCCAGAATGGCGGACGCAGCAGTTTCGGTGGCGCGCCGGTAATCGCGGCAATGTCTGCTGCGCCATTGCTCAACGATTCTTCAAGTTCTTGCGGGCTCAGTGAACGGTGATTGGTGTGCCAGTGGGTTGCGGTGTGGAACGCGAGGATATGACCTTCATCGTGTTCGCGACGCATGATGCCGCGACCGATCTCACTGTTACCGGCCCTCGGCGCGCGGGTCTGCACGAAAAATACCGCTTTGATGCCCGGCTGAATCGGGTTGTCCTTGAGGCTATCGAGCACCGTCGCCGACGGATTCCAGAAACTTGAAGCACTGGGGCCATCATCGAAGGTCAGCAAAAAACGCACCGGCGCCTGCGCTTTCAGCTGTGTTTCGGTTTGCGCGGTCAATTCGATGGGCGCGGCAATGCAGCCAGCCAGCCCGAAAGCGATGGCCGCCGCACAGAATATTTTGAATAGCGATGTCATGTTTTGCCTTGAGCCCGACCGCTGCCGTCATGTTGTCGATTGGCAAAACTCCCTCGCCCCTATCCATCCCTGCGCTCCGATCCGCGAGCCGAGGTTGGATAAGGTACACAGGGTTTGGTTCCGGCGCTTGCTCAGTGCGCCAACGCTTGCTGAAACGAGGCGTCGATAATGCCGGCGGTGGCCAGTGGCGTCGGCAGTGCCTTGACCTTGAACAGGAAGTCCGCAGTGCTTTGCAGATCCGTCGCTGCCTGCTGATCAACCGGGCCGACCGTCATGTGCGCCTGGCGCAACCAGTGCCGCGAAACCTGTTGATCGAGATTGGCCTTCTTCGCCCAGAGGTCGGCGTACTCATCGGTATGACTGTCGACCCACGCCCGCGCCAGTTTCAAACGTCCAAGGAAATCGGCGATGGCTTCACGTTTACTGTCGATCGACGGTGTCGACGCGGCGATGGCACTGAGCCCCGGCATCAGGTTTTTCGCGGTCAGGATCGGTCGCGCGCCGGAGAACACGATCTGTTGGGAAATGTACGGTTCCCACACCGGGAACGCGTCGATGCTGCCCTGCGGCAACGCGGCGGCTGCATCTATCGGCATCAATTTGACGAAGTCGACGTAGTTCTCCGGCAGACCGCCCTGCTCCAGCGCGCGCAAGGTCAACTGCTGACTCCAGGCACCGGGCCAATAGGCGACTTTTTTACCCTTCAGATCAGCGATGGTTTTCACCGGGGAATCTTTCGGTACCAGCAACGCAATGGTGTCGGGGTTTTGCCGCGACACGCCGATCAGCTTTACCGGCGCCTGCTTGGCTGCCAGAAATAGAAAGCCTGAATCACCTAAAAAGCCCAGATCCAGCGAGCCGGTTTGCAGGGCTTCAGCCAGCGGCGCGGCGGCCTGGAAATGTTTCCAGTCGACCGTATACGGCGCGTCTTTCAACACGCCGGACGCTTCAATAGAGGCGCGGATGTTGTAGTAATTCTGATCGCCGATATGCAGGACGACTGGCTCGGCCGCGTAGGAAAGTGGTGAAGCAAACAGTGCCGCAGTCAGCGCACTGCGTAGGAATCGGGAAAGCTTCATGGCAAGTCCTGCAAAGGGGATTTGCATAGACCATAACGCTCTTAATATTCAGCTTTGAAATTCGATTAATGCATAAGCTCATCACTGTCGTTTCCAACTGTTCACAGCGCAACAGTGGCTCGGCATGCTGTTCACCAGGCAACAGTTAAAAACGAGCAAACCAGCGGAAAACCCAATAAACACGGGCTAGATCGGATATGGCACAGAGCCTGCAATATTCCATTCATGCAGGAAGCATTCGCTAAAAATATCTTTTTGGACATAAGAAATCTGTGCCTTTGCCGGAGCGTTCCCCCATGAAACCGTTCTTTCCGTTCTTTCGAATCAAAACGCTGCTGGCTGCGAGCGCCCTTCTCCTGAGCCTGCAACCGATCGCCCACGCCGCCGAGACCGCGCCGGCCGAAGTGCACCTCGACTACGCTTATTACTCGCCAGTCAGCCTAGTGCTTAAACATTTCGGCTTCCTCGAAAAAGCCCTGCCGCAAACCAAAGTCAGTTGGGTGCTCAGCCAAGGCAGCAACCGTTCACTGGAATACCTCAACAGTGGCGGCGTCGATTTCGCTTCCAGCGCTAGCCTCGCCGCCGTGCTGAGCCGCGCCAACGGCAGCCCGATCAAATCCGTTTACGTCTACAGCCGTGCCGAATGGACAGCGTTGGTAGTGCGCAAAGATTCGCCGTACCAGACTGTCGCCGACCTCAAGGGCAAGAAAATCGCGGCCACCAAAGGCACCGATCCTTACCTGTTCACCCTGCGCAGCCTGCAACAGGCCGGGCTGAAAAAAGACGACGTTGAACTGGTGCACCTGCAACACCCGGACGGTCGCACTGCACTGGAAAAAGGCGACGTCGACGCCTGGGCCGGCCTCGATCCGCACATGGCCGCCAGCCAGGTTCAGGCCGGTTCGCGCTTGCTCTATCGCAACCCTGCCTTTAATAGCTATGGCGTGGTCAGCGTTACCGAGCAGTACGCCAAGGAGCATCCGCAAACCATCGACACCGTGATCAAAGCCTACGAGCAGGCGCGCGAATGGTCGCTGAAAAATCCTGATGAATTCGCCGCCCTCCTCGCCAAAGAATCCGGCCTGCCGCTGGACGTGGCCAAACTGCAACTGTCGCGCACAGACCTGAGCAGCCCGCAACTGACCGCCAACGACGTCAGCGCCTCCAAGGCTGCCGCGCCGATTCTGGTATCGGAAGAACTGGTGCGCCGTGGCGTCAATGTCGATCAAGTTATCGATCAATTGCTCGACAGCGGTGTGCAGCAAGCCGTCGCCCGCCAGTAACTGACCAGACTCACCACGAATCCGCGCTCGTCGCGGATTCGTCGTGAGCGGAGCCCTGATCATGACCAGTCACAGCAAAGACCTGCCCGCGCCACTTACTCTGTCGCGACAGCCGAAATCCGTTTTCAACCCGGCATGGCAGCGCCGTCTGAAAGGCCTCGCGTTGCCGTTGCTGATCATCGTCGTGCTGGAAATTATCGTACGCATCGGCTGGCTGCCGTCCTACCAGATGCCGGCGCCCAGTGAGATCGCCGTGACGCTTACCGACCTTGCCGAAGGTGCGCTGTGGAAACACATCGGCGCCAGCCTGATTCGTGTGCTGCTGGGTTTCGCCATTGGTGCGAGCCTGGCGCTGGTGTTCGCGGCGTGGGTCGGTTTGAGCCGCGAAGCCGAGGCGTATCTGGAACCGATGTTCGCCGCGTTGCGTTCGATTCCGAGTCTGGCCTGGGTGCCGCTTTTGCTGCTTTGGCTGGGCATCGACGAGACCTCGAAAATCGTCCTGATCGCCATCGGCGCGTTCTTCCCGGTCTACGTCAACGTAGTCGCGGCGATCCGCAATATCGACCGCAAACTGGTGGAAGTCGGGCGTATCTACGGTTTCAGTCGCTTGCAACTGGTGCGGCGGATTCTGTTGCCCGCCGCCCTGCCCGGCCTGTTCACCGGGCTGCGCAGCGGCATGAGTCTGGCGTGGATGTTTCTCGTCGCCGCCGAACTGATCGCCGCAACCAAAGGCCTGGGTTATTTGCTCAGTGACGGCCGCGAAACCTCGCGTCCCGATATCGTGCTGGCGGCGATCATCGTGCTGGCCTTGCTCGGCAAACTCAGCGATGGCTTGCTCGCAGCGCTCGAACGTCGCTGCCTGAACTGGCGCGACACGTTCACCGGTCAGGGCGCCAAGGAATGAATGACTATTAGCATCTAAGCTGAAGGCGTCCAACCGGAGGTTCAGCCATGTGCGGAAGACTCTCGCAGTACCGGGGCATCCATGACTTTGTCGCGGTGCTGAGCATTCCCGACGCATTGATCAATCATGTCGGCGATGCCCCACTGGCGCATTACAACGCGGCGCCGACCACGTCGCTGGCGATTCTTCATCAACACGAACAGCAGATTTACGCCGGTACCCTGCGCTGGGGCTGGCGTCCGCATTGGGCCAAGGATCGCGCCGCGCCGATCAATGCGCGGGTCGAGAAAGTCGCCCATGGGCCGTTCTTCCGGGCCATCTGGAAACAGCGCCTGATCGTGCCGGTCGACAACTGGTTTGAGTGGGTCGATGCCGAGGATAAAACCCGACAACCCTGGCTGATTCGTCGGGCGGATCATGGGCCGGTTTTCTGTGCTGCCATCGGGCAATTTCCTACACCAGAAAAACCGGCGCGGGACGACGATGGTTTCGTCATCATCACCGCCGACAGTGCTGGCGGGATGATCGATATCCACGATCGCCGCCCCGTGGTATTCCGCGCTGATTTAGTGCGCGAATGGCTGGATCCAGCGACACCGGCTGAACGCGCTGAGCAAATGTTGCTGTTCGAAGGGGAAAGCAGTGAAGCATTCGAATGGCACAAAGTCGGCAAAGCGGTGGGTAACGTACGCAATCAGGGGCCCAGCTTGATCATTCCGCAGCCCTAAACATCCCTCAGCGTCGTACGTCTATCGAATGTAGGAGCTGCCGAAGGCTGCGATCTTTTGATCTTGTTTTTTACAATCAACATCAAAAGATCGCAGCCTTCGGCAG